>DATLUU010000492.1:0-11056 GCA_035577885.1 Verrucomicrobiia bacterium | reverse complement strand
GCATCGGCCACTCGACGCGGTTGATGCCGCGCCGGCGGCCGCCGTTCAGCGTCGCCAGCTTCTTCCCCGACTCGTCGAAGATCTCGAGCTTCAGGTCGCCAATCAGGTGCCGCTTCTTCAGGTAGTAGGTGATGACCGCGGCCTCGGGCAGCTCGGCGCCGCTCCAGCCGGTGCTGCCCGAGAAGCGCTGCTCCTGGCGCGGGATCACGAGCGGGTTCGGCCGCGCGGTGAGGAACGTCGCGTCCGCCGCGAGCTTGTCGCGCGTGAGCGAGCGGAGCGGCGACAGGTCGTCGATCACGTAGATGCCACGGCCGTGCGTGGCGATGAGCAGGTCGCCTTCGCGCGGGTGGATCGCGAGATCGCGCACCGCCACGTTCGGGATGCCGGCCTTCACCTGCGCCCACTGCCTGCCGCCGTCCAGCGAGGCGTAGAGCCCCCACTCCGTGCCGGCGAACACGAGGTCGGGATTCACGAGGTCCTGCCGCACGCAGTGCGCATAGCCCGTCATCACCGCGGGATCGGCGAGCGCCGTCCACGTCTTGCCGAAGTCGTGGGTCACGAACACGTGCGGCGCGAAGTCGCCGAGCATGTGGCCGTCGGCGGTGACGAAGCAGGTGGCGGCGTCGTGCGGCGACGGCGCCACGTACGAGATCCACGTGCACGGCTTGAGGCCAGGCAGCGCCTTGCATGTGTTCGTCCACGTCTTGCCGCCGTCGCGCGTGACCTGGAGGTTGCCGTCGTCGGTGCCCACCCAGACGATGTTCGGATCCTTCGGCGACTCGCCGATGGCGTAGATCGTGCAGTGGTTCTCTGCGTTCGAGTTGTCGATCGAGAGCCCGCCCGACTTGTCCTGCTGGAGCTTCGCGGGGTCGTTCGTGGACAGGTCGCCCGAGATCTTCTCCCACGTGTCGCCCATGTCGCGCGTGCGGTAGAGGTACTGCGCGCCCATGTAGAGCGCGCCGCTCGGACCCACGTGCAGCGGCGCGTTCCAGTTGAAGCGCAGCTTGGGATCGCCGGCGCCGCGCAGCGGCTGCACGTCCTTGGTCTCGCCCGTCGACAGGCGCACGCGCGAGACGTGCCCGCCCTGGTACTCGCAGTAGACGACGTCCTGGTCCCTGGCGTCGGGGAACGCCCAGAAGCCGTCGCCGCCGAGGAGGCTGTCCCAGAGCCGGTTCGGCACGCCGCCGGAGCGCGTGCTCGGCGCCGCCCAAGTGCCGTTGTCCTGGAGCCCGCCGTAGACGTTGTACGGCACCTTCATGTCGTAGCTCACGTGGTAGAACTGGCCCACGGGGAGGTTCGGGCACGAGGTCCACGTCGCGCCGCGGTCGGTGGAGACATAGACGCCGCCGTCGGTGCCGATCACCAGCCACTCCGGGTTCTTGGGATCGATCCACACCGCGTGCAGATCGCTGTGGTAGGGCGTCGGCCCACCGCTCCTGCCGCCCCCACCGCTCACCCCCGCGAACGTGATGCCGCCGTCCTCGCTCGCGGACAGGTTCAGTCCGCCCTTGTAGACGCGGTCGGCATTCTTCGGGTCGGCGACGACGTTCGCGAAGTAGAACGGCCGCCAGGTCACGTCCTGGCTCGTCTCGTTCCCCTTCTTCCAGTTCTCGCCGGAGTCGTCGCTGATGTAGAACGCGGTCTTCTTCGCCTCGACCAGCGCGTAGACGCGGCTCGCCTTCGCCGGAGACACCGAGATGCCGATGCGGCCGAGGTCGCCCTCGGGCAGGCCCTTCGTGAGCTTGCGCCACGTGACCCCGCCGTCGGTGCTCTTGTAGAGCCCCGAGCCGGGACCGCCGGACGCGAACGTCCACGCCTGGCGTCTCACGCTCCACATCGAGGCGTAGACCACGTCCGGGTTCTGCGGGTCCATCGCCAGGTCCGCCGCGCCGCTCCTCGCGTCCACGTAGAGCGTCTTGGTCCACGTCTTGCCGCCGTCGGTGGTGCGGTAGACGCCGCGCTCCGGGCTGTCGTTGAACAGCGGCCCGGTCGCGGCCACGAGCACCGTGTCGGGATGCGCGGGATGGACGAGGATGCGCGCGATGCGTTCGGTCTTCTCCAGGCCCATCCGCGTCCACGAGTCGCCGCCGTCCGTGGTCTTGTAGATGCCGTCACCGTAGCCGACGCTGTTGCGCGCCCAGGTCTCGCCCGTTCCCACCCACACGATCTTCGGATTGCTCGGTGCCACGCGGATGGCGCCGATGCTCTGGGTGTAGTTGTCGAACACCGGCTGCCACGTGGTGCCGTTGTTCTTCGAGCGCCACACGCCGCCGCCGGCGGTGCCCACCCACAGCGTGACGCGATCGGCGGAGACGCCGTCGATGCAGGCGATGCGTCCGCTCATGACGCCGGGCCCGAGCGCACGCGCGCGCAGGCCCTCGAACGTCTCGGCGTCGATCTTCCAGTCGTCAGCGGCGAACGCGGCACCGGCCATGAGCAGACCGGCCGCGAGCGCCAGCGCGCGCGCAGCGAACCTGTGGGCGGCCATGCGGGGGATCAGCCCTTCTTCTTGCTGGTCGAGGACTTGCTCGACTTGCCCTTGGTGTCCTTCTTCGTGGAATCGGCCGCGGGGGCTGCCGCGGTGCTCGCGCTGCCCGCCTTGGTCGAATCGGCGGCGGCGGCGGCCGGTGCGCTGGCACCCGTGGCGCCCGCGGGCACCGCGAAGCGCGCGTCATCGAGCGGGACGTTCAGCTCGATCTTGGTGAACGCCAGCTTCTGCTTCATCTCCTTGGTCCCGACCTCCATCGAGAACGCCTGCATCAGGCCATCCACGTCCTTGTAGTCGGAGTACGTGGTCTCGCCGTCCATCTCGGTGCCGCGGCGCTTGATCTTGCCCTCGGTCTTCACGAGCAGGTAGGTCTCGGCGTCGAGGTAGTCGTACTCGATGTTGCCGTTCTTCTTCGTCACCTTGAGCTTGTACGCGTCCGCGCCCTCGACCGGCTCCTTCCCCATCAGCTCGATCGTGTGGCCCTTGGTCTTGTAGTCCACGAGCGCGCCGTCGAAGTCGGCGTCGTCCAGCGCGTTCTTGTTGTCCTCGGCGGTGCCGACCTCGGGATCCTTCTTGCCCATGAACGGCATCACCGACCACGTCTTGGCGCCGTCGAACGCCTGGATGCCGGTCATGCCCTGGATCGTGAACTCCATGCGGCGCATGCCGGGACGCTTGCGCTCCATCGTGATCGGCGCCTCCATGCCGGGCCCCATCGTCATCGAGCCGGTCACGCGCATGGTGTTCAGGGCTTTCAGCTTGGCGAGGCCGCCACAGGCCTCGTAGTGCTTGGCGAGGATGTCGTCCACGGACTGGGCGTGCGCGATGGGCGCGAGCAGCAGGCCGAGAGCGAGCAACATGATGGTCTTGCGTAGCATCGCGAAGGGACCTCCGGGAGGGTCTATGGGTTTCGGAGCGGCACGGGAGGCTACGGGCGGAGCCTAGGGCCATCGGTACCCCGCCGACCAGCGCGGCGCCCGGCACTACGGGCGCGGGGTTTGCGGCGCTCGAGCGGGACCGAGCTGGGCGAGGAGCCGTTCCAACGCCGCACGCTGCTCGCCGGCGTCCTCCTCCCAGCGCGCGCTACGGGCGCGCAGCAGCTCCGCGCGCGCCTCGTCGGTGCGCCCGAGCAGCAGCAGCGCCGCGCCCGAGAGCGAGTGCCCGAGTGCCGCCTCCGGGTAGAGCGTTGCGAGCCTCCGCGCCGAGGCGAGCGCGTGCTCGCCGTCTCGGCGCGAGAGCTCGAAGCGGATCCGCGACACCAGCAGCCAGCCATCGGCCGGCGCGAGCGACGTGGCGCGCGCGAACATCGCCTCGGCCGAGTCCGCGAGCGCCGCGGAGCCCGTGCGCAGCGCGCGCGCGCCGACCGCACTCGCGAGCTGCGAGACGTTGGTCGCGCGCACGGGGACGATCGCGAGCGCGCGCCTTGCAGCGCCTTCCGCGGTGAGCGCCGCGGTCACGCCCGAAGGCCCGGGCGCGGCGTCGCTCTCGGCGAGCGAGGCGTCGCACGCGAGCCGCCACAGCGTCTCCTCCCCCGGCCAGCGTCGCGCTGCCGTCCACGCGGCCGCGGCCCGCGCCGCCGTGGTCGCCCGCCACTCGGCGCCGGTGGCGCTGCCGCGTGGCCCGGGCTCGCGCAGCGGCTGGGCGAGCGCCAGCGCCGCGCACTCGCGCGCGCCGCGCTCGATGGCGAAGACGAGCATCGCGGCCGCCGCGATCGCCGGGAACGCGGGATGGAGACGCGCAGTTGTTCGCTCGGGACGCGCACGGAGCGCGTCCGGCAGTGCTGCGCAGACCACGAACACCGCTGCACCCGCCAGTCCCACCACGTTCGCGGCCCCGGCCGCGAGGAGCGCGGCGAGCACGCCGGCGATCGCGGCGAGCGTGGCGCGCGACTCGGCGTGCTCGCGCCACGCGCGACCCCACGCCAACGCTGCGGCGACTAGCCAGGCAGCGCCCGCGAGCAGACCGACGATGCCGAGCGTGGCGAGGACCTGGAGCCACGCCGCGTGCGCATGCGTGGGGATGCCGACCCATTCGTCGCGCCAGTACGCCGCGTCCTGCACGTGCGGGAACGCGACGCCGAACGCATCCGGCCCCACGCCGAGCCACGGCCGCCCGCGCCAGAGTGCGAGCGCGCCGCGCGCGATATCCCCGCGCTGCTCCAGCGAGTGGCCGTGCGCGCCCTCGGCAAGGCGCGCGGCGATCTGGCCCCCGGCGCGGAATGCTCCGAGCAGCAACGCGGGCGCGAGGCTCGCGGCGCTCGTCCACAGCGCGCGTTTCGCCGAGCCACCCGCCGCGCAGGCGAGCGCCACGCCCGCGGCGACGCCCACCGCCGCGGCAAGCCACGCGCCGCGCGAGAGCGTCATCACCAGCGACGCCGCGCACAGCGCCGCCGCGGGCAGGAGCCACGCCGCGTCGCCCGACCCGCCGCCGCGGCTGCCCCGGCTCGCGAGCCACGCGAGCGGCAGCGGCAACACCGCGGCGAGCACGATGCCGAGCAGGATGGGATTCCCGAGCGGGCCCGCGGGGCGAAGCAGCGCACCGTACGTCTGTTCGCCCTGCCAGCGGATGGGATCGAGCCCGGCGATCTGGAGCTGCGCGTAGACAGCCGCCGCGACGCCGGACACGAGCACGACGACCAGCGTGCCGCGCACGTGGCGCTGGTCGCGGTGCGCGTGCGGCGTGGCGAGCGCGAGGCCGGCGAGCGCGAGCGCCGTGAGCAGTCCCTCGCGCTGGCTCGGCTCGCCCGCGATCGAGAGCCGGGGCGCGATCGAGAAGCACGTGGCGAGCGCTGTCGCGCCCACCCAGGCGAACACGCACCACACGAGCGGCGTGAGCCGCGGCCCGCGGCCCGCAACCCGCTCCGCCGCGACCCACACCAGCAGCGGCAGCCCGATCGCGCGCAGCACCACGGCCTTGAACGCGTGGAACGGTTCCAGGATCCACGGCGCGAAGCCGAGGATCGCGGCCGCGAGTGCGAAGCGGATGGCGACGCGCGCGAGGCGGCCTATGGGGAGACCATTCCTTGGACGAGCATGTCAGGTGACGAGCAGCTTAACGCACGATCATCACCCGCTGGTTGCTCGCTCGCCCGGCCGAATCGTGCGCGCGGACGAAGTAGACGCCGGATGCGACAGCGCGGCCGTCGCGGTCGGTGCCCTGCCACGTCCACGAACCAGCCGCTCCGCCCGAGCCTTCGGCCAGCCTGCGCCCGCGCGCGTCGAGCACCTCGCAGCGCACGGGCCCCACCGCGCCCGACCAATCCACGCGCACCGAGCCGGGCGTCGGATTCGGCGTGGTGTTGAGCGCGAACGCGGCACCCGTCGGCATGGGCGGCGTCGGCGGCGTCGCGGGGCGCGCGATGGGCGGAGGTGCGGGTGGCGGCGGCGGCGCGGTGGGGTGGGCGACGATGCGGAACGCCAGCACCTGGTTCGCGGCCTGGATCCACTCGCCGCTGCTGTCGGCGCGACAGAAGTAGGGTCCGATGCCCGCGGTGAACTCGGGCGGCTCGTCGCCCTTGATGCGGCGATTCATGAACGTGCTCGTGGCCGCCTCGCGCACGTAGATCCAGTAGTCGTGGTCGGGCTCGAGCGTGACCGTGTGATCGAAGTCGAGGTGCGAGCCCCAGCACGGGCCGGCGAATCCCGCGGTGGACAGCGAGTTGAGGTCGATCGGGGCTTCCACAAGGGACGGCGGCATGATCGGCACGGGACTCGGCATCGACTCGCCATCGACGACCGCGAGGATCGGTAACTCGCGGACCCCGGGATCGTCGTACGTCCCGCCGGACGAGGTGAACCCCGCCATGCCCAGCTCGATCCAGCGCAACTCCACCTGCTGCGGCACCCGGAATCGCTGCGCGAACTCGCGCGGCATCGGGAACGGCTTCACGTCGGCGCGCGAACGGCCTGCACGATCCGCAGCGTCGCGAGGTCGCTGTCCCCGGAGCACACCGCGTGCGCGAGCACCGGGTGCGGACCCGGGAGCGCCTCACGCGATCCATCCGAGTTCAGTTTGACGGCGGCGGGCAGCTCCGCCGGGCCCTCGGGCGTGAACATGGCCTTGATCGCCGTGGGATCCGGGCTCCAGCTCGATCCAGTGAACTGCATCGCGACACTGGGTTTCGGCGGCTCGGCCACACCCGGAACACTGCTGATCACGACCGGAGGCACGAACGTGGCTCGCGGCATCCAGCCGCCGAGATACCAGAGATTGGAGCCGTCGAAGAACGCGCGCCTGAGCGCGATGGCATCGGGATCCGGCGCCAGCGTGTTGGGATCCCAATCGCGTAGTTCGAGCTTGCCGAACGTGTTGATCGACAGATGGACGCGCAGGCTGCACGCGGCGACGCTCATCCCCGCGGGGAGGGCTTGCTCGACCCCGGCGTTGTTGATCCCGAAGACGCTGTCACCGGCGACGGCGCTCGCGAACTCGTCACACCGCGGCTGGAGCTGCGGCGGCGGCGCGGGACCGACGACCTGCTGTTGCGGCGCCGCGGCGGCCAGACAAAGGAGCCCCGACACGAGGAGCGCGGGAATCAGTCGCGCCGTCCCTGCGATCGCAGGGAAGCGCTTCGAGAGGTTGCGAGTGAGCACGCGAACGCCCCCGTCGTGATGCGCGGGATGCTGCCGATTCACCTGCTGCACGAAGTCACCACCCGCGCGGTGGCGCGTGCAGGTAGTAGCAAGCTGTCGGGGAACCTCCCGGGTTGCGGTTGAGCCGCCATTCTACTCCTCGCGGTGGGCCCGGTCACTCTTTTGTGAACTCCGGGGAACTCCTTGCCCGGGCAGCAGAACCGGGGACGCTACTTGCCGACCCGCACCACCATCCCCCAGGCGGTTCCGGCCCCACCGGTGGGGATGCTGTTGCCGCGGGCGAGGTACCAGAGCGAGCCGTCGGCAGCCACGCGCAGGTCCACGGGGCCGGGGACGCTTGTCTTCCCGAACGTCTCCACGCGCGGCGGCCGCGCCGGCGAGAGCCAGCGGATCTCGTTCGCGCAGTAGTCCTCGAAGAAGTAGCCGTCGCGCCATGGCTCGCCCAGGCCGGCCTTCGCCGGAGCGTAGAACGCCCCGCCGGTGATGGCGCAGCCGTGCTCGTGCGTGTAGGCGTGGATCGGGTCGGCGAGCATCGGCGTGTGGACCGGCCCCTCGGCGACCGGCCACCCGTAGTCGGCGCCGCGAACCAACTCGTCCACTTCCTCGAAGCGGGCGCCGCCGACGTCGTTGACGAAGATGCGGCCGCTCTGCGGATGGATGTCGAATGCGAACGCGTTCCGGAATCCACGCGCGTAGATGGCGCCATGGCGGCCGCGCGTCTCGCTCGGGAACGGGTTGTCGCCGGGGATGCTGCCGTCCTTTCTCATCCGCAGGATCTTCCCGGCCGTGGACGCGAGACTGTGCGACAGCGATCCGTCGCCGCACTCGCCCGAGGTGGCGTAGAGCATGCCGTCACGGCCGAAGCGCAGCGCGCCGCCCACGTGCTGGTGGGCGCCGTGCGTGTCGAACTCGTAGACGATCCACTCACTGCCCGCGAGCGCGGTGTCGCCCGAGGCGGTGAAGCGCGCGATGACGTTGTGGCGCGTCGGCGTATAGGAGGTGTAAGTGACGTACACGTGTTTCGTGCGCGCGAACGCTGGATCGAACGCCACGCCGAGCAGGCCTTCCTCTTCTATGGGCTTGGTCGGCACGGTCACGAAGGGCTTCTTCAACAGCTTTCCGCCCCTGATCACGCGCAGTCGCCCGGCCTGCTCGCACACGAACACGCGGCCGTCGGGCGCGATCGCCATGCTCACCGGCGAATCCAGCGAGTCGGCGACGACGGTCTCGGTGAAGCCGGCGCGGATCGCATTCGGGATCCGCTCGCCCGCGTGCGGCAGCGGCATGGCCGCGCGCGCGGCCGCGGCGGCAAACAGGAGCGCGAGCGCGCAAGCTCGGAGCATGCGGCAAGCTAGACGCTGCCCGAGAACGGCCGCAACCCGTGACACTGTCAGCACCCATGTCCGATCCCGTCGAGCCCATTCACCTCGCACGCGCCGCCACGGGCGTTGCGTTAGAGTCCCGCCGCCATGAGCCAGACCGACATGAGGATGCCCGACCTGCGCTTCGTGCCCACGGAGGACATCTTTCCCCACGAGCTGCACGACCTGCAGCGCACCACGCCCCTGGTCGAGCGACTGCAGGCGAGCGGCATGCTGCGGAACCCGCCCATCGTCACCCAGATCGGCGACGGCATGCGCGTGCAACCGCGCTTCGTGGTGCTGGACGGCGCCAACCGCAGCACCGCGGCGCGCGCCGCAGGCTGGCCGCACCTGTTGGTGCAGGTGGTGCGCTACGTGGCGCCCGCGGTCGAGCTCTACACCTGGTATCACGCGCTCACCGCGGACGCGCGCGACCTGCTGGAGCACGGGCTCCGCTCGCAACCGGCGCTGTCGGTGAGTCTCCAGGACCACGTGCACGCGCGCGCGCTGCTGGCGCGGCGCGAGGCGCTGGCGTGCGTGGTGCTGGACGACGACGAAGCCATCGTCGTCCACGGCGGCACCACGCTCCACGAGCGGAACGAGCTGCTGAACGTCCTCGTCCACCTCTACCAGGACCGCCTCCCCTACACGCGGGTGACCAGCGACTCGCTGAGCGCCGCGCGGCGCGAGCATCCCGAGGTGCGCGCGCTGGTGGTGTTCCCGCGCTTCGATCCCGCCGAGGTGATCGACCTGGCGAGCGCCGGCGAGTACCTGCCCGCCGGCATCACCCGCCACCTGATCCGCTGGCGGGCGCTGCGCGTGAACGTGCCCGTGGCGATGTGCGCGGACGCGAGCAAGACGCTCGACGAGAAGAACGCGTGGGTCGCGGCATGGACCGAGGAGCGGCTCCGGAAGCGCGAGGTGCGCTTCTACGAGGAGCCCACGGTGCTCTATGACGAGTGACCGGGTGCGCGCGTGAGGGCGGTCTACCTCGAGCGCTTCGGCGGCCCGGACGTGCTCGCGTTCGGCGACCGGCCGGCGCCGGCACCTAAGGCCGGCGAAGCCCTGGTGCGCGTGCGCGCGTGCGGCGTCAATCACCTCGACCTGTGGGTGCGCGCGGGGATTCCGGGCCTCGAGCCCGAGATGCCACACATCCTCGGCAACGACATCGTGGGCGAGATCACCGAGCTGGGCGCGGGCGTGACGCATCTCACCGTGGGCGAGAAGACGCTCGTCAATCCCACGCTCTCCTGCGGCCACTGCGTCGCGTGCGCCAATGGCGACGACAACCTCTGCCGCTCCTACGACGTGATCGGCCGCAGGCGAAACGGCGGCTACGCCGAGGTCGTGAGCGTGCCGGCGGCGAACTGCCTCCCCTACCCCGAGAACCTGCCGTGGGAGCAGGCCGCCGCGGTGCCGCTCGTGTTCCTGACCGCGTGGCACATGCTGGTGACGCGCGCGCACGTCCGCCCGGGTGAGGACGTGCTGGTGATCGGCGCCGGCAGCGGCGTGGGGAGCGCCGCGGTGCAGATCGCGCGCCTGCACGGCGCGCGCGTCATCGCCACCGCCGGAAGCCCCGCCAAGCTCGAGCGCGCCCGCGCGCTCGGGGCACAGGAGACGATCGATCACGCCACCGAGGACATCGCCGCGCGCGCCCGCGCGCTCACCGGGAAGAAGGGCGTGGACGTGGTGTTCGAGCACGTCGGCGGCCGCGTGTTCGAGGCCGCGGTCGCCTCGCTCGCGCGCGACGGGCGGCTCGTCACCTGCGGCGACACCCTCGGGAGCAAGGCGACGCTGGACCTGAACCTGCTCTTCGGCCGCCACCTCGCGCTGCTCGGCTCGTGGATGGGCCGGCGCTCGGACCTGAACGCGGTGCTGAAGCACGTGGCGAGCGGCGCCTTGAAGCCGGTCGTGGACTCGGTGCTGCCGCTCGCCGAGGCGCGCCGCGCCCACGAGCGGCTCGAGGCGCGCGACGTGTTCGGCAAGCTGGTGTTGGTGCCATGACGCGCACCAAAGCCGCTGGCAACCCGAAGCTGCCGCCGATCCCGGGGCTCCGCGGGATGATGGATTTCGAGAACATGTGCGAGCCGCTCGCCCCACCCTCGGTGTTCCGCCGCCGGATGCTCTCGAGCGCCGTGGTCACGGCGCAACTGCTCGGGGTCTCGCTCGCGATCGGCGTCGCCGGCTATCACTGGTTCGTCGGCATTCCCGACTGGGTGGATTGCCTCCTGAGCGCGTCGATGATCATGGGCGGCATGGGCCCGATCGGCGCGCCGCCCGCGACGGTCCCCGGCAAGCTGTTCGCGTCGTTCTACGCGCTCTACTCGGGCGTGATGCTGCTCGCGTGCGTGGGCGTGCTGCTGGCGCCCGGGCTCCACCGCATCATGCACACGCTGCACGTGCCCACGGACGACGACGCGTCGTGAGCGCTCACGAACCGGAGCACATCGTCGCATTGCCGTCGTGGTTCGATGGTGAGGACGCGCCGCACACCCGCGAGCTGCACACCTGCATCCACTGCGGGCTCTGCCTCACCGCGTGCCCAACCTACCGCACGCTCAAGATCGAGCCCGACTCGCCGCGCGGACGGCTCTACCTGATGCGCGGCCTCGCCG
>DATLUU010000491.1:0-14394 GCA_035577885.1 Verrucomicrobiia bacterium | reverse complement strand
CGGGACCTGGTCGATGCGCGTCCACTGTGCGGATGCGGGCGCGGCGAGCAGGGCGGCGAACGCGAGGGCGACGGCGACGCGCTTCATGCGCGGCCCTCCCCATGTCTGAGTGCCGTCCGGGGGCCGTGTCTCGGCCCGGCGTCGCTCGCCCTGTCGTGGCTGTGACCCGGCTTACGACACCCTCCCCGACCTGCGTTCAGATGCGGCCACCGGTCGAGTGGTGCTCGGTTCCCCATTGAGATTCCGAGCGTTTAGTATCCGCCGTTCCGACCGTCGGTTTCCGAGTCACCCCTCACCTCGGAGTCCACGATGCGCTGGGTTCGCCTTGCCACTCCGCTGCTCATGCTGGCAGCACCCGTGTTCGCCGCCCCGATGAACCCTTCGCTGTTCCAGGACCTGCGCTGGCGGCTGATCGGGCCGTTCCGTGGCGGGCGCGTGCTCGCGGTCTCGGGCGTTCCCGGTGAGCCCGACCACTTCTACTTCGGCTCCGTCAACGGTGGCGTGTGGGAGACCCTGAACGCCGGCCGCACCTGGCGGCCGATCTTCGACGACGTGCCGGTGGGCTCGATCGGCGCTCTCGCGGTCGCGCCCTCCAATCCCAAGACCCTCTACGTCGGCACCGGCGAGGCCGACATGCGCTCGGACATCGCCCAGGGCAAGGGTGTCTACCGCTCGACCGACGGCGGGAAGACCTGGCGCTTCATGGGGCTGGGCGACACGCAGCAGATCGGCCGCATCGACGTCGATCCGCACGACGCCAACGTCGTCTACGTGGCAGCGCTCGGCCACCCTTACGGCCCGAACGCCGAGCGCGGCGTCTACAAGTCGAGCGACGGCGGTGGCCATTGGACCAAGGTGCTGGGGCCGAACGCGAACACGGGCGCGATCGACGTCGTGCTCGAGCCCGGCGATCCGAGCGTGCTCTACGCAGCACTGTGGCAGACGCGGCGCACGCCGTGGAACATCTATCCACCCTCCACTGGCCCGGGCTCGGGGCTCTACCGATCCAACGATGCCGGTGCCCACTGGACGAAGCTCACGAGCGGCTTCGCGGCGAAACCCGGCCGCATCGGCCTCGCGGTGTCGCCGAGCGAGCCCGCGCGCGTCTACGCCATGGTCGACGCCGATTCGGGCGGCCTCTACCGCTCCGACGATCGCGGCGAGCACTGGAAGCGCACCAGCTCCGACACGCGCGTGTGGCAGCGCGGCTGGTATTTCAGCGGCATCACCGTGGAGCCGAAGGACGCCGACGTGGTGTACGCGTGCAACACCAACCTGTTCCGCTCCGCGGACGGCGGGAAGTCGTTCGCACCCGTCGAGGGCGATGCCACGGGCGACGACTTCCACACGCTGTGGATCGATCCCACCGACCCCGAGCGGAGGATCCTCGGCACCGACCAGGGGACGATCGTGAGCGTGGACGGCGGCAGGAGCTGGAGCTCGTGGCACAACCAGCCCACGGCGCAGCTCTACCACGTCTCCACCGACGACCGCTTCCCGTACTGGGTCTACGGCCCGCAGCAGGATGCGGGCGCGGTGGGCCTGCCGAGCCGCACGAACACGAACGACGGCATCACCATGCAGCAGTTCCGGGAGGTCACGGTCGGCGGCGAGTCACAGAACATCGCGCCGGATCCGCTCGATCCGCAGACGCTCTACGGCGGCACGGTGGACAAGCTCGACCTGCGCACCGAGCAGACGCGCTCGATCGATCCCACGGCCCCGCATCCGGACCAGTGGCGCCAGACGTGGACGCTGCCGCTCGCGTTCTCGCACCGCGATCCCCGCGTGCTCTACTTCTCCCGGCAGAAGGTGTTCCGCACCGAGGACGGCGGCGAGCACTGGACCGTGATCAGCCCCGACCTGACGCGCGAGAAGCCGGCCGTGCCCGCGAGCCTCGATTCCAGCAGCGCGCGGCACGACCTGGGCCTCGGCCCGCGGCGCGGCGTGGTGTACGCGCTCGCCCCCTCGTTCCTCGCCGATCGCGAGTTGTGGGCGGGCACCGATGACGGCCTGGTGTGGCGGACGCGCGACGACGGCGCCCACTGGGAGAACGTGACGCCCTCGGCGCTCACGCCATGGTCCAAGGTCGGGATCATCGAGCCTTCGCACTTCGACGGGCAGACCTGCTACCTCGCGATCGACCGTCACCGCCTGGACGACCGCAAGCCCTACATCTATAGGACGCGCGACGGCGGCAGGAGCTGGCAGCTGGTGGTGTCCGGCATCCCGGCCGGCCACTTCGTCAACGCGGTGCGTGAGGACCCGAAGCGAAAGGGGCTCCTCTACGCGGCGACGGAGGAGGGCGTGCACGTCTCCTTCGACGATGGGGACCACTGGCAGTCGCTGCAGTTGAACCTTCCCACCACGTCGGTGCGCGACCTCGTGGTGCACGAGGACGATCTCGTCATCGCCACGCACGGGCGGAGCCTCTGGATCCTGGACGACGCTTCGCCGCTCCGGCAGGCCGACGGCAAGGTCGCGGCCGCGCCCGCGTGGCTCTTCCAGCCGGCGACCGTCCATCGCGTGCGCCCGGCCGGCTTCACCGGCACGCCGCTCCCCAAGGATGAGCCGACCGCGCCCAACCCGCCCTCCGGCGCGAACATCGACTACGTGCTCGCGAAGCCGGCCGCGCAGCCGGTCACGCTCGAGATCCACGATGCATCCGGGGAGCTGGTCCACCGCCTGTCGAGCGCCGACACGGTGGCGAAGCCCGATCCCGCGCGCATGCGCACCGCGCCGCAGTGGATCGTTCCCCCGCCCCACCTCGAGGTGACGGCGGGCATGCATCGGGTCACCTGGCCGATGACCTATGCTCCACCCCCCGGGCGCGGCGAGGGCGCGCGCGGCGCCGGCGGCGTGTTCGCTCCACCGGGCGAGTACAAGGTGACGCTCACCGTCGACGGCAGGCCGCTCGACCGCACGCTCACGCTGCTGCCCGACCCGCGCGTGAAGCTCGAGGCCTCCGCCTACCGTGAGCAGTTCGATCTGGCGCGCAGCATCGAGGCGATGTCCGCGAAGGTGACCCAGGTCGTGACCGCGGCCGGCAAGGTGCGGAAGGCGGCGGCGGACCTGCGCGCCCAGGCGGGCAAGCCGCTCGCCGACACGCTCGACGCGTTCCAGGCGAGACTGCTCCTGCTCTCGGGAGAGGTGACGGGCGCGAACCCGGCGAACGCGAACGCGTTCCCGCCCAAACGCATCGAGAGCCTGCGCTGGATCTCCGGCGCGCTCGGCAACCTGCAGCGCATGGTGGACGGCGCCGACGCCGCGCCGTCCCCCGACGCGCAGGAGGCGTGGACGAAGCTCCAGGCGATGGCGGAGTCGGCACTCGGCGCATGGCAGCGGTTCGTGGCCACCGACCTCGCCGCGCTCAACCAGCGGCTCGAGAGCGCCGGGATGAAGCCGATCGCGGTGACGCCATAGCGAAGAGCGGGCGGCGAGGCATGCCCCGCCGCCCGCTAACTTCGTGCGTTACCGGAGCAGCGTGATCCTGCGCGAGAACCTGGTCGGGCCCACCATGAGCCGCGCATAGTAAACGCCGGCCGCCATGGCGTTCCCGCCCTCGTCGCGCCCGTCCCACGTGAAGTCGTGGCCGCCGGCGTCGAACGAGCCGCTCGCCACCGCCTTCACCCGGCGACCGCCCACCGAGAAGATGTCGAACTGCACCTGGCTCGCCGCCGCCAGCGTGAAGCCCAGCGTCACGCTGTTGCGGAACGGGTTCGGCGTCGCTGGCTGCAGGGCGGTGACGTGGGGCGCCTGTCCGGGGCCGACCCCGAGCACGTCGATGATGGTGAAGTTGGCATCGCTCGCATCCGCGCCGGCGCTGCAGCCGGTGTCGTGCGCGGTCGCCCGTACGCGGGCGAAACCCGAGGGCGTGTTCGGCACCGTCCACGAGTAGCTCCCCGTGTTGGGGAGCGCGGTCGCGATCGTGTTCGGGTAGGTGATGCCGCCGTCGGTCGAGTAGGCGAGGTCGATGCTCGACACGCCGACGTTGTCGCTCGCCGACCACGTGATCGGGACCGAAGCGGCGGGCGTCAGCGACTCGCCGCCGTTCGGGCTCGTGACCGCCACGGTGGGAGCCTGGTTGTCGTACGCCACGGTCGCCGGGGCCCCGGCTGCCGCGGGCAGCGAATGGTTGCCGCAGTCACGCAGTACGGCTGCGGTCACGGTCAGCGAGCCGGTGCCGCCGGCGCCCGAGCTGGTCACGCCGACGTCGAACAGGAGGCCGCTGGTCGCCGTGGCGCCGCAGTTCGCGGTGAGCGCACCGTCGGCGCGGTAGGTGTTGCTGCCGAGCGAGACCACCTGGAACAGCGTCGCCCCCACCGCGCTCAGGAACGTGCCCTCGGTGACGCTGCCCACGCCCGAGCACAGCGACAGGTCGGGCGAGAGCTGGAACGTGACGCTGAACGCGAGCACGTTCGTGGACGACGGGCGCGTGAGGTTCACCGGGATCGTGACGCACGAGTTCGTGGGACAGATGATCGCGGCGCTGGAGGTGCCCGCGACCACCGCGGACACGAGCGTGAAGCTGGCAGCGATCGTGTGACCCGCCCCCACCGTGTTGAAAGCGTACGAGGGGATGGCGCCCTGCGAGACGCCGTCCACGAGGACGTCGGCGATCTGATAGCCGGGGGCGGGCGTGATCGTGTAGCCCTGGCTCCCGCCGCACGCGACCGGCGTGCTGCCGAGCGGTGCGATGGACCCGCCAGCGCCCGCGGAGGAGACGATGGCGTAGGTGATGGTCGAGAACGCGGCCGAAAGGGTGTGGTTCGCGGTCACGTTCGTGAACGTGTAGCCCGGGATCGCGCCCTGCGAGACGCCGTCCACGACCACGTCCTGGATCGTCGAGCACGGGTCGGGCGTGATCGTGTACGCCTGGCTGCCGCCGCAGGCCACCGACACGCTGCCGGGCGAGATCGAGCCGCCTCCGCCCGCCGAGGCGGTGATCGAATAGGGGCCGGTGTTCACGGCCACGTTCGTGGTCGCCGAGCCGCCCAGGGCGCAACCGTTCACCGTGCAGGTGTATATGCCGGCGTTCAGCGCGGACACGGTGGGGACGCTCGGATTCTGCTGGTTCGAGGTGAAGCCGTTGGGGCCCGTCCAGCTGTAGCTCGCCGCCCCGGCCGCCGACGCCGTGAGCTGCAGCGTGCCGCCGTCGCAGAGCGGGCCGTTGTTTCCGAGCGCGGGCACGTTGTTGCAGCGATCCAGCGTGATGCCGACGTTCGGCTTGAAGTTGTTCCCCGGCGCGAAGTCGCTCCACGTCGCCGGCGGCAGGCCGGTGCCGAGGAAGAACGTTCCGGGGCGGACCGGCGCCTCGGTGTCGAACGCCAGGTTCGCGTTCGTGGTGTTCGTCTGCTCGATGCCGACGAAGAACGTGCCCGGCCCCACCGGGACCGGGGCCGGCAACGTGATCGTGACCGGACCCGGCCCGCCCACCGTGCGGTTCGCGGCGTCCACGTAGAGCAGGAGCCCGGGCGTGCCCACCCCCGAGTCCTTGAAGATCGCGATCCGGTAGGTGGTCGCGCTCGCGCCCGCGAACTCGGGGATCACCTCGGTGATGTTGGAGGCCGCGACCGTGGTGAACTTGCACACGAACGCGCCCGAGGCGCCGGTGAAGCCGAAGCCGCCCGTGGAGGTGGTGCCGACGTACTTGTAAGACTCGGTCGGCAGGGTCACCGTGAGTGTCTTCGACTGGCTGTTGTTGGCGTTGTTGTCGTCGGCGGGGACCGAGATCGTCATCAGGTCGCTGCCGAGCACGGTGGGCGTGAACGGGGCGAACGTCACCGTCGTCGCCGCGCCGCAGCTCGCCAGCGACGGGATGATCTGCGTGTCCGTGAACGACTCGGCACCCGTGATCGTGAGCGTCACCGGCAGGTTCGTGAGCGTGCTGTTGCCCTTGTTGACGACGATCGCCTGGATCGCCTGCGCGCCGCTCAAGCCGAGCGGCACCTGGCCGTAGGAGACCAGCAGCGACACGGCGGCATCGTTCGTGGGCACGGCCGCGGTGAAGCGGGTCTCCGGGCGGAAGCTGCTCGCGGCGAGCGTGGTGGGCGCGGTCGTGCCCTGCGCGCCGAGCAGGCCGTTCACGAGGCCGAGGCTGTTGCACCAGGCCACGGTCGTGGCCGAGAGCGTGCCGACCGGGTACTGCATGTCGAACGCCACGTACAGGGCGCCACCCGTGTACGTGAACGGCGAGCCGCCCGAGAACGGGATGTCGAACGGGCCCGCCGGGCTCGGCAGCGTGGTCGTGGCATTGTGGACGACCGTCATGCCGGTGATGGCGGTGGCCCACGTCGTGCTCTTCAGGTTCGTGGCATCCGACGTGTTCTGCAGGTAGACGATGAGCGGACCGGAGCCGCTCAGGCCCTGCGCCGTCTGGTAGCTCCAGCCGATCCCGAGGATGGACGAGCCGGAGACGAGCCCGTTCGCCGCGAGCTCGGACGCCGTGATCAGGTAGACCGAGCGGCCGAAGCGGTTGCGGAGCATCGGGCAGCGCTCGTTGCCCGACGTCGAGTTGTCGTTCGGCAGCGCGGTGAACGTGCACGTGCCGGGTGGGACGATGTCGGGCTGCGGGATCGACCCCGTCGCCGCATGGGGCGACAACGAAGCCGGCCCCGCTGTTCCGAACGGCATCGGTACCGAGATGGGCGCGAAGTCGCCGGGCGCGACCTCCCGCCTCGGGCTCGGCGCCGCGGGTTCCGCTGCGTGCGCCGCGGTGGCGCTGAACGTGGCGAGCAGGCAGAGCGCCCACCCCGACAGCAGGGCGGCAACTCGCGGTGAGCGTCGGACAGCCTGGGTCATCACCCCTCCCATGGAGGTCGTCGTCGAGTGCGCCGGGCGGTGCATGCCCGCCGGCGCGATGCGAGCGGGTGTTCCGATCGGGTTCGTGGGCATGGCGGTCAGCGGATGAGCGTCATCAGACGCGTCACGTGAGCGGAGCCGACGTGGAGCCGCACGAAGTAGAGGCCGGAATGGACGGGACTCCCCCGTTCATCGGTGCCGTTCCAGACCAGGTGATAGCGCCCGGGATCCTGCTGGCCGGTGATGAGCGACTTCACGCGGCGGCCATCGACCGAGTAGACGTCCAGCTCCACGGGCGCGGACGAGTTGAGCGTGTATTCGATGTACGCCGTTCCGCGCGACGGGTTGGGGATCACCGGGAGCAGGTCGGTCGCGGTCACCGCGGGCTCCGCGCCCGGCGGGATCTGGCCGTTCACCGCCACCGGCTGGTTCTCCGCGTTGCGGCCCGCGAGGCGCGTGAACGCGAACCGCGGATCGCCGCCCTTCACGGCGCGGAACCGCATCGTCGCGAGCGTGGTCTTGCCCGGAAGCGTCCGTCCCGCGCCGAGCATGGCGAGGTCGACACGGCCCGCGCCCGGCGAGAGCGCCAGGCCGCCGTGTACCGCGAGATCACCCGGGAGCACGTCGACCGGCGTCACCACCGTGGCATCCCAGCCGAGCGCCACCGAGAGCGCCTGCAGGTCGCCGGCGTTCTCGAGCCGCACCGGGACCGCGGTCACCTCGCCGGGATGGACGATCAAGGGAGCGGTGAGCGTGACGCGGTTGTCGGCGGAGCCGGCGGCGGCCGGACGGCCCGACGGCAGTGACACCGCGGGCGCGAAGTTGATCGCCATCAGCACCAGGTCCTCGAACCCGAGCACCGCGTCGGGGACCGGCCGGCCATCGCTGGAGAGGTCCGTGGTCGGGCCGATGTCCAGGAACTCGAAGCCCGCGAGCCCGGCGCCCGAGGCGCCGTAGTGGGCGCCGAGCAGCGAGGCGTCGCTGGTGTTGATCGTGTTGTCGCCGACTCCCGCCGTGATGCCGTCCGAGACGTCGCCGAGATGGTAGTCGAGCGTTCCCGCGGTCAGGTTCGAGACCGGCGAGGCATTGCCGCAGCCGTCCTTCCCGAAGGCGACGTAGTACCAGAAGTCACGCGACGGCGGCACGTCGAGCTGGCCGCTCGCGGTGACGCCCGAGAGCGACCAGCCGGCCGGCGGATAGGCGCCCGGCGCGGGCGGCGCGGAGCCTCCGGCGTACGTCGGATAGTTGCCGAAGCCCTTGCGCCAGACCTCGACCGAGCTTCCGAACGCTCCCGGCGTGAACGTGAGCTGGATCGCGGTGCGGCCGCTGGAGCCGTTGCCGCTCTTCACCTGCGTCGCGGTGAGGCCGGTCACCGGCGTGGTGACGCCGGCGACGAAGCTCGCGGCGAGGGTGTGGTTCGCCTGCACGTTGTTGAACGTGTAGGCGGTCACCGCACCCACCGAGACGCCGTCCACCAGCACGTCGGCCACCGAGAAGCAGGGATCCGGCGTGATCGTGAACGGCGCGTTCGAGCCGTAGGTCACGGGCACGCTGCCGGACGGTGCGATCGAGCCGCCCGCGCCGGCCGAGGCGGCGATCGTGGGATCGACCACGTGCACGATGGCCGCGGCCGCGGTCTGGCCGTCCGGGTTCGTGATGGTGATCGCGTAGAACTCGCTGGGCAGGTTCGGCGTGGCGCCGACCGTGTTGAGCACGAGGTTCACCGTGGTCGGGCTCACGTACGTCGCTGAGACCACGCTCGGCGGCGTGCCCGTGGCGGCGCCAGCCGAGATCACCGCGGTGAGGTGATTGAACGCGGGCACGCCGGGCAGGTTGGCGCCCGGGTCGTAGAACCCGGAGCCCGCCACCGACGTGCCGGTGAGCGCGACCGCGAGCGCGGGGTTCCCGGGCGCGACGTCCGCGAGCGCGCTCGGCGTCGCCGGCGGCGGCGCCACCAGCTTGGCGACGCGCACGCCGTAGGAGTTCGTCGTGTCGGTGTACATGCTCACGGTCCACATCGACATGTCATCGAGCGGGTCCACCGCCATCACCGAATAGTCACCCCAGCGCCGGCGGCCGCGCGAGGCGCCGTTGTCGCCGGCCGGGTTGTAGGCGAATCCGCTCGCGGTGAGCAGCGCCGGCGTCTGCATGGTGCCGAGTGGATCGCCGGCGAGCCGGCCCACCGTGGCGGAGTTGATGCGCTCGTTCGTGCCCGCGGTGGAGAACCCCATCGCCGCGTGGCCCTGCCCGCTGACGACGATCGAGGGCACGAAGTAGTGCCGCTCGGTGGTGAGGTTGTTCGCGGTCGCGGTGAACACCGTGCCCGACTGGACGATCGTCGGCGTGCCCGCGCCCACCGGCACGTTGAACTGGTACCAGCGCGAGCCGTTGCGGGTGTTGTTCGCCGGCGTGGCGTTCACGACACCCGTGTTGTCGACGGCGATGTTCTGGCTCACCCACAGCTGCTGGTTGCGGATGTAGGCGTAGAAGACACGGTCGTCGAGCGCATCCACGTTGCCGTTCGTGCCACCGGTGTTGCCGAGGTGCGGCACCGTGAGCGGGTTGCTCGTGGCGGGCACGGTGATCGGGATGTTCGCGGAGATGCCCGGCGTGCCGCCCGGATCGGAGATCCGGTACATGTCGAGCGTGCCGAACGAGTTCCCGTCCACGCCGATGAAATAGCCCTCGTTCGAGGTCGGGTCCGGGTTGTCCACGCCGCGCGGCGCGAACGGTCCCACGAACGACGGCCCGGTCATGAGCGCGCGGAACGTGGTGACCACGATCGGCCCCACGCCGAGCACCGAGGACTTGCGGATGACGAAGCCGTCCGTCTGCTGGAACGACGGGCAGAACTCGTCACCGCCCATGTAGAGCGCGTTGGCGTCGATGCCGAGCGACGGGTAGTCGGTGAGGCAGGTGTTGCCGATCGAGGGCGAGAGCGTGGCGGGGACGAAGAAGAAGAACGTCCATACCGTGGCGGGGCTGATGATGCCGTTGCTCGCCGCGTCGCTGACGCCGATCAGGTAGCGATTCGGCGTCGAGACGTTGATGATGGTGATGAACCAGCGGGCCGAGAGGCGGTCATAGCGCACCTGCGGGTCCGAGGTGCCGACGCCGTTGCGCACGGAGTTGAAGAAGTTGTCCGCGCTCAGGTTCAGGACGCCGTCCTGCGCGCCGGTGGTCTTGTTGAACGAAACGATGCGCCCGTTCACGCCGACGACGTACTGCTGGGGCCCGATCGAGCCGTCGCAGTCGGGCGGGAACGAGTTCGTGGGGTTGTACCCACCCGACAGCGACGCGGCCTTGAAGTTGGGGCCGATGGCCTGCGGAGCGAGCGGCTCGGTCGTGAGCGCACCCGGCCGGCGATAGCCGGTGAGCATCTCCGGCGGCAGCACCGGGATCGAGGCCACGCGCTCGGACTGGGGGTTGATCCCGAGCTCGTCGCGCTCCGGACCCTCGTGATCCTCCACCAGGATCGGCTGCTGCGGGAGGTCGCTCGGGTGCAGGCGCTCGATGCGCATGAGCCCGGAGGTGGTCTGGCGGATCCCGACGCTGCCGGTGAACGGCGTGCCGACGCGCTGGATGTCGGTGCGCTCGGCGGCGGCTGCGGGGAGTCCGGCCGTCGCCACGACCAGGGCGAGGGCGGTGACCGACAATGTTGCGGGAACACGCATGCGCAGCACAGACGGCATAGGGGCACCTCGGTTGGAGGACGCTGCCGTGGGGCGGGAACCCGGGGTCAGGCAAGGAGGCGGCCGAACGTAGCGCAGCTTCACAATGTGCTGACGGTTGGTCAAGCGGTTTCTGCGCCTACCGTTACCCACGCGGTCGAGTTTGGATGGGTCCACTTGTGTCGCTGGAGTGCTTCGGGGAAACGCTCGATCGCGCCGTACATCAGAGAGGAAGCTGGAACAGGCGCATCGGAAGGCTGGCCGGCGGTTGGTGTGCTAGTGAGCCGGCCAGTGGATCGCACACCCTCCCCACGGAGGCCGTACATGCAGCGCTTCCTCATCGAGGTCCCGCACGAGGCCGAGCCCGTCGCCTGTGCTCGAGCCGCCAAGGCGCTGCTCGAGCTCGGCTCGCACTTCGTCACCCACGCCGACTTCGGGTGCAACGATGGCGATCATCGGGCGTGGATCGTGGTCGAGGGCGAGAGCAAGTCGGAAGTCCGGAACATCCTGCCGCCCCCGTTCCGCGCCGCGGCGCGGATCACGGGCCTCAACAAGTTCTCGCTCCAGCACGTGGACGAGTTGCTCCAGAGCCACAACGCCTGACGGCAGCGCAACGCCCCGTCCGGATGGGTCCGGGCGGGGCGCTGGGTCTGCGTGCCTTTACTCGTGGGCGGTGGCGCTCTTGCTCGGATCGTCCGCGGGGTTCACGTACGTGAGCTTGAATGGCCCGGTGCCGTGCACCTGCACGATCGTCTCGCCCTCGGCCCAGGCATAGTGGTTCATGTGCGGCCCGACGAAACCGAACGTGCCCGCAGGCATGACCGCGCCCTTGGTGTCGTCGAACTTGTCTCCGGTGGCGAAGTGGAACGTGCCCGAGATCACCGTGATGTTCTCGGTGGTCGGGTGCCAGTGCGGCATGATCTTGTAGCCGTCCGGCATCTTGAGCCGCACCACGTACTGGCCCGCGGCCATGGGGTTGCCTGCCAGCACGGCGAACTGCGCGGTCTGCGTGAACACCGCCGGCGGCGGGCCCCACTTGATGGCGTCCGGGGTCGACATCCCGTGGTCAGGCATCATCGCCGCCGATGCCGGGTGCGTGGGCGTCTTCGCTGCGGGCTTCTCGTCTGCGGCGGACACCGTGCCCACGGCGAGCGCAACGAGTGCCAGCGTGAGGAAGAGTCTGTTCACCGGGACCTCCATGTAGAAGAAGTGAACGAACGACCTCCGTGCGCCGGCCCGTGGCCGGCGACGGGCCATCATAGCGCCGAACGGCGGGCGCCTGTAGGCGGGACTGGAGGCTCGTTCACTCCGACAGCATCGCCAGCACGGCCGCGGGTGAGAGCGTGCTCGCATTCGCGACCAGCCCCTCGAGGTCGCGCCTGGGGATCGAGGCCTTCAAGGCCTCGATGCGCTCGACCAGTCCGGGATCCATGGGATGGGCGATGACGACACCGGCCCGCCGCGACAGCGCCTCGGCGGCCGCGGCGATGGCCACCGCGCGCTCGGAGCGTCCCTCGGCCGCCTCGACCGCCGCGAGCCCCAGGAGCGCGAGCCCGGTGCCCCGCGGGCTGCCGACCACCTCGTTCGTGCGCACGGCTTCCTGGAACGCGTGCCGCGCCCGACCCGGGTCGCCCGCGGCGAGCGCGGTCCAGCCCAGCTCGCTGTGGACGCGCGCCACCTCGGGGAGATCGCCGACCGTCTCCAGCTGGCGGAGCGCCTCCCGGTAGAGCTCGAGCGCGCGGGCGTGGTCGCCCTTCGAGTAGGTCATCTGCGCGAGGAAGCTGTACGCCACGCCCCCGCCCTCGTGATCGTGCAGCCGCCGGCTGATCTCGATCGACTGCTCCACCCGCGCCATGCCGGCCTCGAGGTGCCCGGTGGCGAACAGCTGCATGGAGCGGAACGAGGTGGAGATGCCGCGGATGAACTCGCTGACGCCGTTCGCGCTGCGGGCGATGGCATCGTCCAGCGCCGTACCCGCCTCCTCCATGCGGCCGAGGGCGATGCAGCAGTAGCCCATGCCCATCCTGCCTTCCGCCGCAGCCTTCCTGTCGCCGACCGCTTCGCCGTCGGCGAAGGCGCCGGCCCACTCCTCGAGCGAGCGTTGCCACTCGCCGGTCGTGGTCGAGACCATGCCCGCGGCGAGCCGGGCGACCGCACGCCCGCGGCTCGGCGGGCGACCCGCCGCGAGGCCGAGCAGCGAGTCCAGCCACACGCGCGCCGTCAGGTGCATGGCCGAGATGTGCCAGAACCAGTCGAGGCCGCCGCAGATCAGGAGCCCCTTCTCCAGCGCCGCCGCATCGCCCGCGTGGGCGCACGCGCTCAGCCACTGGATCGCCGCCTGCGTGTTCGCGTTGTCGGCGCGCGCGCGCTGCATGGCATCCAGCTGCCCGATGTCGAAGAGGTCGGCGCCGATGCCGGTCGCGAACTCGAGGAAATGGTCGGCGTGCGCGTGGCGCAGCGCGTCGAACTCGCCGCCGGCGTGGAGCTGCTCGGCCGCGAACGCGCGGATGGTCTCGAGCAGCGCATAGCGCTCGCCTGCGCCGACGACACGCACGAGCCCCTTCTCCACCAGCGACTCCAGCTGGTCCAGCGCGGACGGCCGCTCCGTCGCGTCGAAGCACACGTGTTCCATGGCCGCGAGCGTCCAGCCCTCGTGGAACACCGAGAGCCGGCGCAGCAGCCGCTGCTCGCCGGGATCGAGCAGCGAGTAGCTCCAGCTGATCGTGGCCCGCAGCGTGCGCTGGCGGAGCGGCAGGTCGCGATCGCCGGAGGTGAGGAGGTCGAGCGCATGGTCGAGGCGCTGGAGCAGTGCTGCGGGCTCGAGGATGCGCACGCGCGCGGCCGCGAGCTCGAGTGCCAGCGGCAGGCCGTCCAGCCGGCGGCAGATGGCGGCGATCGTGGCCGCGTTCGTGGCATCGAGGCGGAAGCCCGGCTTCACCTTCTCCGCGCGCTGGACGAGCAGTGCCACCGAGGGGCAGCTCATGAGCGCCTCCGGAGTGCTCGCCTCCCTGGCCGGCAGCTCGAGCGGCGGTAAGGCCAGCTCCGACTCGGCGCCGATCTTCAACGGCGCGCGGCTGGTGGCGATGACCTGGAGCTGCGGGCAGCGCGCGACGAGCGTGGCGATGTCGCCTGCGGCGTCCAGAACCTGCTCGAGGTTGTCGAGCACCAGGAGGATGCGGCGCTCGCCGATCACCTGGCAGAGCGCGTCGAGCGCGGAGCGGCCGTGTGCCTCGCCGATGTCGAGCGTGACCCCCACCGTGGGCATCACCTCTGCAGCCGCCGTCACCGAGGCCAGCGACACGAACGCGGCACCGCCAGCGTAGTCGGGTGCGAGGCGGCGGTACATCTCGATCGCGAAGCGGGTCTTGCCGGTGCCGCCGTAGCCGGTGAGCGTGAGCACGCGCGTGGAGCTCCCCAGCCGCGCGGTCGCGGCTTCGAGCTGGGCCTCGCGCCCGAGCAGCGCGGTGGAAGGCGCGGGCGGCGGCTTGGAGATGACGCCGCCCTCGCGCGTGAGCCGCGCCCTGCGGAGCTCCAAGCCGACGTCCGCCGCGGACTGGTATCGCGCGCGCGGATCCTTCTCCAGGCAGCGACCGATGATGCGCTCCAGGTCGTCGGGCACCTCGGCGCGCGTGCTCGCTAGCGGCGGTGGCGCATCGCGGAGGATGGCGCTGCTCACGACGCCCAGCGTCGCGCCGGTGAATGGCCGCCGCCCGGTAAAGAGCTCGTAGAGGATGATGCCGAGGGCGAACAGGTCCGTGCGCGCGTCCAGCGGCTCGCCCCGGAGCTGTTCGGGAGCCATGTACGGCACGGTGCCGGCGACCTGGCCCTGGCGCGAGAGCGGTGCGGTCATGGTCGTGGCTTCGACGCTCATCGCGCCGTCGCCGAGCTTCGCGAGTCCGAAATCGAGCACCTTCAACCGGCC
>DATLUU010000490.1:0-10047 GCA_035577885.1 Verrucomicrobiia bacterium | reverse complement strand
CCTTCGCCCGGTCCGGGCCGGCGGTCGGGAATCGAGCGGCCGGGGAGTCGTCCTCGAGCGACCGCTGCCGTTCGCACGCCGCGCACGAGCGTCCCGCAACCCCGCGACGGCCCGCGGCGCGCCGGCCCGGGAAGGCCCGCTAACGCCTTGAGCCCAATGTGTCTGCCGGTGAACGCGCGACCGCGTTCACCGCCCGGATGACGCGGCTTCCGGGGCGCGCGCGAAGAAAGTCCTCAAGTCCGGGGACGGTGGCATACGGGGTGCAAAAGCCCGTGGGTGGAACGCACCCGAAACCTCAGTGCCCCGAGGAGCCGCCGAATGCCCCACATCCTGATCGTCGAGGACGAGCCCACGACGTCCTGGGCCCTCGCCGAGGGTCTCTCCGACGACGGCTACACGATCGACACCTTCCGCACCGCAGAGGAAGCGCTGGTGTGGCTGCGTGCGCATCGCAGCGACCTCGTGATCACCGATTTCCGCCTGCCCGGCCTCTCCGGCCTCGAGCTCGCGCAGAAGCTCTCGCGCGGGCGGCACGCGCAGCCGGTGATCGTGGTCACCGCGTACGGCTCGCCCGAGAACGTGCGCGAGCTGGTGCGCGCCGGCGTGCGCGAGGTGTTCCCGAAGCCCTTCCATGTCGACGAGCTGCGCCGCGCCGTGCACCGCGCGCTGATCGCCCGCCCCGAGCGCCGCAACGGTCGCGCCAAGGGCACGCGTTCCCAGGACGGCCCCTCGACGATGCGGAAGGCCGCGTGAGCCCGCGCCTGCCCGCCGCCGTGAAGCGCCTGCCGCTGCGCGTGCGCCTCGCTGCCGCGATCGAGCGCCTGCCCGAGTCGCAGCGCCTGGTGATGGCGCTGTGCCTCCTGGACGGCCTGACGACGATCGAGGCTGCCGGGGCGCTGAAGCTCAGCACCAAGGAGGTCGAGTCGCGACTCTCCTCGGCGCTCGAGACGCTCGCCGGCGACCTGGGCTCCGCGCTCCGGAGGGCGGCATGAAGCCGTCCGCGCCGCTGACGCCGCTCGCCGATCCGCGTCGCGCCATGCCGCGCAACGCGGCCGCGCGCCGCGCCGTGGCCGAGGCCGCGGTGAACGCGCTCACCGTGGAGCAGCGCCGGCTGGAGTCGGCGGGTGAGGAGTGGGCGCTCGCGCGTACCGGTTACCAGCTTCGCTACTGGCGGTTCGTGCGCGCGCTCGTGGGCCTGCCCGCGGACCAGAGGAGGGCGGCATGAGCGACCTGTCCGATCGCCGCGCCGGCCCGCTCAAGCTCGTGCCCGGTGGCGCGCCCGCGCCAGCGGAGTACGGTGCCGGCCACGCCGCGCAATGGTCGCGCGGCCGGCTGCACACGCTGGTCATCGCCAGCGGCCGCGGCGGCGTGGGCAAGAGCAGCCTCGCCGTGAACCTGGCGGTGGCGCTCGGCCAGCGCGGCGCGCGCGTCGTGCTCGTGGACGCCGACCTCGCCCAGTCGAACCTGGACCTGCTGCTGGGCGTGCACCCGCGCTGGGACCTGGGCCACGTCCTCGCCGGCGAGAAGTCGCTGGACGAGGTGGTGGTGCATGGCCCCGCGAACGTGACGCTCGTGCCCGGCGCCTCGAGCGCGCCCACGGTCGAGCTGGACGACTTCCGCCGCGAGTTGCTCCTGCGCTCGCTCGGCAACGCCGACGAGGGCGCGGACCTGATGATCGTGGACACCGGCTCGAGCGCCGACCGCGAAACGCTCGAGCTCTGCCGGGCGGCGCACGAGCTGCTGGTCGTGGCCACGCCCGACCTGGCGTCGTTCTCCGACGCCTACGGGCTCGTGAAGACGCTGCAGAAGGAGGGTGCGCTCGCCCGCGCCCCCGGTCTGGTCGTGAACCTTGCCACCACGCCGGAGGAAGCCGACGACGCCGCGAACCGGATGTCGCTGTTCGCGCGGCACTTCCTCCGTCTCGAGGTGCACGTGCTGGGCACGGTGCCGTTCGACGCGTCGGTGACGCGTGCGGCGCGCGTCCAGGAGCCGGTGCTGCTCGCTTACCCCGATTCCCCCGCGGCGAACGCCTACCGCGCGCTCGCCGCCCGCCTGTGGAAACCCGTCCCCTCGGGTCCCGACTCCGATCAGCTCTCGGAGAAGTCGTTCCGCCTCGAAGCCTAGGAGAACCCCTGATGCCCCGCGCCGCCACGCTCGTCGCATCCGCTCGCAAGAAGTCCGTCCGCTCCACGCGCACGACCGCATCGGACCCGCGCTCCGCGCGGGTACCCCGCCGCCCGGCGCTGCGCCTGGTCACGTCCCGCAAGCCGGCGGCGCGTCCCGCGCCCGCCGCCCGTACCAGCGCCCGCACGGTCGCCGCCCGCGCCTCGACACGGCCGGCGGCGCCACGGCAGTCCACGGCGCGCGTGAACGGCGGGAGCCCCACGCGCGCGACGGCTCCTGCCGCGCTCCGGAACGGCGCCTCCGCGCTCCGTGCCTCGGGCCCGGCGATCACCTACGACAAGAACGACCTCTTGAAGCGCTTCGCGCCGCTCGTGCGCCACGTCGTCGAGCGCGTCGCGGCGACGCTGCCGCGCAACGTCGACCACGAGGACCTCTACTCGGCCGGCGTGCTCGGGCTGCTCGATGCGCACGCCAAGTTCGACACCCGCAAGGGCGTCAAGTTCGAGACCTACGCGGTGTGGCGTATCAAGGGCGCGGTGCTGGACCAGCTGCGCGCGCTCGATTGGGCGTCGCGCTCGATGCGGCGCAAGGCGCGCAACCTGGACGGCGTCACGCGCAAGCTCGACCAGAAGCTCGGCCGCGCCGCGTCCGAGGAAGAGGTGGCGCGCGAGCTCAAGATGACGCGCGACGACTTCTATCGCCTGCTCGATCACGTCCGCGGCGCGGTGCTGGTGTCGCTCGACGAGGCGCGGACGAACGACGGCGAGGAGCAGGGCACGCTCGCCGACCACCTCGCCGACCCCAACACCATCGACCTCGAGTCCCGTCTCGAGGACGACCAGACGAAGCGCATGCTGCTGCGCGCGATCGACCTGCTCCCCGAGCAGGAGCGGCTCGTGGTCGCGCTCTACTACTACGAGCACCTCACGCTCAAGGAGATCGGCCGCACGCTCGGGATCTCGGAATCGCGCGTCTCGCAGGTGCACACGCGCGCCATGTCGCGCATGAAGCTGCGCATGCAGAGGGCGGCGAGCCGGCACGACGAGGCGGCGTGAAGACGCTTTCGGGACCCGGCGGGGAGCGGCTCGGGCCGTCGCCGTTCTTCCGCCTGCACGATCGGCTCACGGAGCACGCCGAGGCGCTCGCGCGCACCGGCGATACCCACGGCGCGGCCTCCCTGTACGCGCTCGTGGAGGCATGGTGGTTCGAGCAGGAAGCCTGGAACGCCCGGGTGCGGGACGTGCTCGGGGTGCATCACGAGATCAACAACGCGCTGGTGGGCGTGCGCGGCAACACGCAGCTCATGCTCATGGATCCGTCGGGCCCCGGGCCCGGCGCGCGCGAACGACTGGAGGTCGTGCTACGTGAGTCCGGCCGAATCCAAGAAGCCACGCTCCGGCTCCGGGACCTCAAAGGGGTCCTCGGCGGCTCGGTTCCAAGATCCGACGCGGCGTAACGCCGAAACCGTCGAGGAAGTTCGCGGCCCGCGCGAGCGCAAGGGCGACGCGCGTCCCGGAGACGGCACGCCGGTGGCGCCCCGCGCCGGAGACCGGCGCGCGGCCTCGAGCTGTCTCTGGGACGCCTGCGAGGCGCTGCTCTCCACGACCGCGGACGAGTCCGCGCTCGAGCGTGCGCTCGACGCGCTGCTCGCGGCGTTCGACTGCGACGGCGCCGCCCTGCATGCACGCGCGGAGGACGGCGAGCTCGAGACCTGGTGCGCGCGCGGCGACTGGGAGCGCGAACCCGGCGACCTGCGCGAGGCGATGTGCGTGCCGCTCCAGCGCGGTCGCGAGCGCGTGGGTGCACTCGACCTGCTGGCGCGGCGCGGCCAGCGCTGGCGTCCCGAGCAGCGCTCGCTCGTGCGCACCGCCTCCGGAGCGCTCGGTGCGGCGCTCGGCGCGCGGCTGGAGCTGGACCGCTTCCGCCGCCAGCCGGGGCGCGACGAGGTCACCGGCCTCGCCGACGCGCGCGCGTTCCACCAGCGGCTGGTGGAGGAGATGGGGCGCGCCGAGGAGGCGGGAGAGCCGGTGGCGATCGTGACGCTCGACCTCGACCACTTCGCCGCCGTGAACGCGAAGTTCGGCGAGCCGGCGGGCGACGCGGTGCTCGCCGAGTCGGCCATGGTGCTGAAACTGGCACTGCGCGAGGGGGACCTGGTGGCGCGTCTCGAGGGCGACGCGTTCGGCGTGCTGCTGCCCGACTGCGACCTCGCACCCGCGCGCCGGCTCGCCGAGCGGCTGCGTCACGCCATCGAGCAGCATCGCTTCCCGCGCGTGGGCCTGGTCAGCGTCTCCGCCGGCGTCGCGGCCTCGCCGCGCGATGGGTTGGACCCGACCGAGCTCCTGACCGCGGCCGAGCGCGCGCTCGGCCTGGCGAAGAAGGGCGGGCGGCACCGCACGGCCGCGAGCGGCCCGTCGCAGAGCCACTGACCTTCCGCATGACGCCCGCGCCCGATCCCCGCGACCGTCGCGAGCCCGCCCTCGGGTCCGCGGCCGGCGCGCGCCCGGGCGGCCCGGTGGCGGACGGCCCGCCGCCCGCGCGCGTCCTCATCGTCGAGGACGATGACACCGTGGCGGACGTGCTGCGCGAGGTGCTGAGCGACGAGCCCATCGAGCTGGCGTTCGCCTCGAGCGCCGAGCAGGCTCTGCAGCTGATCGGGGACGCCTGTCCGGACCTGATCCTCGCCGACATCACGCTGCCCGGGAAATCCGGCCTCGACGTGATGCGGCAGGCGCGCGCCATCGATCCCGAGGTGGCGGTGGTGCTCATGACCGGTCACGCCTCGGTGCAGACCGCGATCGACGCGCTGCGCCAGGGCGCGAGCGACTACGTCACCAAGCCGTTCGAGGACATCGGCGAGATCCCGAAGATCGTGCGCCGGCACGTCGGCAACCGCCGGCTCAAGGTGGAGAACCGCGCGCTCCTCGGCCAGCTCCAGCGCCAGAACGAGGTGCTGCAGAGCCACGAGAACGAGCTGCGCGAGCGCGTCGAACAGGCGACCCGGAACCTGGACACGCTCTATCGCGTGAACATGGAGATCGGCGCCAACCTCGAGCTGCAGCCGCGGCTCGCCCGCCTGGTCGAGACCGCCGCGCGGCTGGTCTCGGCGAAGGCGGCGATCGTCTACCTGCAGATCGAGGATTCGAACGAGTTCCGGCGTGCCGCGGCGCACGGGGTGGAGGTGCCGCCCGCCGACGACGGCGGCCCGCACTTCCTCTTGGGAGAGACGCTCCCCGGGCGTGCGGCCGAGACGCAGAGCCCGGCTCGCGCGGGCGCGCCGGGTGGACCGCCGCTCGAGCTGCCGGGGTTCCGCGGCGCGTTCGCTCGCGACGTGCTCGCGGTGCCGCTGGTGCAGGAGCGCCAGTCCATGGGCGTGCTGGTGGTGACCGACCGCGCCGAGGGCTTCTCCGAGGCCGACGAGGAGTACCTGCGCATGTTCGCGGCCCAGGCCGCGGTCCAGCTCCGGAACTCGCAGCTCTACGAGCACACCAAGGTGCTGGACCGGTTGAAGTCCGACTTCGTGGCCGTGGTCTCGCACGAGATCCGCACCCCGCTCACCTCGGTGAAGGGCGCGGTGGAGCTGCTCTCCGACCTCCGCTACTTCGAGAACACCGAGCAGCAGGTGAAGCTGCTGACGATCGCGCACGCGAACGCGGAGCGGCTGCTGCTCCTGATCAACGACATCCTCGACTTCTCGAAGCTCGAGTCGGCGTCCCTGCCGATGACGATCGAGCGCCAGCGGCTGGAGCCGGTGATCCAGCAGGCGGCGCACAACCTGCGCATGCAGATCGAGGAGCGCCGCATCCGGCTCGAGGTGGCGCTCGCCGCCGACCTGCCCGACGCACTGCTCGACGCGCACCGGGTCACGCAGGTGGTGACGAACCTGCTCTCGAACGCGATCAAGTTCTCGCCTCCGGGCGGCAGCGTGCGGCTGGAGGCGACGGCGGGCGAGGGCGTGCTGCGCATCTCGGTGCGCGATCACGGCGACGGCATCGCGGCGAAGGACCTGCCGAAACTCTTCAGGAAGTTCCAGCAGATCGACTCGGGCTCGACGCGCAAGGTGGGCGGCACCGGCCTCGGCCTCGTGATCTGCAAGGGCATCGTCGAGCAACACGGCGGCAGGATCGGCGTCGAGAGCGTGCCCGGCGAGGGCAGCCTGTTCTGGTTCACGCTGCCCGCGGCCGAGAGCGCGCGCGCCGAGGTGGACAAGGCCGCGTGAGTTCCCTTGCGCGCATGCGCGACGGGGGATTAACGTGCGTGCGGCCCGCGGGATGCGGGTGAGTTCCATCTGGGCCGGGTGCCCATGCGAATGGGTCCGGGGGAGGGCTCGATGCGCGACACGGAAGCCGCCAGCGAGATGACCCCACGGATGCGCGTACGTGCGCGCTCCGTGCTGTGGGGCCTCATCGTCGGCGGCCTGATCGGCGCCACCGCGGCCATCGCGCTCGCGCCGCCCAAGGGCGCGCGTTTCGAGGCGCGCCAGCCCTGGGTCGTGGCCGCGCCCAGCGCGCAGGACTGGCCGCGGGCTCCGCGCGCCGGCGAGCGCGCGCGGCTCGTGTACGGCCTGGACGGCGCCACGCTCGTCGTCACCGGCGCCGACGCCGCCGGCGCCCGCTCGCTGGCTCGCGCGTTCGCCGGCTGGCAGTCGCCGGGCCCGCCCGCGCTGCAGGAAGCGCTCGCGCGGCTGCGCCTCGAGTGGCGCACCGAGATGCCGGCCGAGTCGCCGCCGAACCGCACCAAGGCCGCCGAGTGCGCCTCGATACTGTTCGCGCGCGCGATCTGGGGACGCACGCTCGCCGACCGCCTGCCCATCCCCGCGCCCGCCGTGCCGCCCCTGGACGCCGTGCCGCCCGAGGGCGTGCTCTCGGGCTGGGACGACGTGCGCGAAGCCGTGACCGCGACCGATCCCAAGCAGCTCCAGGTGGCACTGCGCGAAGCCGCTGCGCGCGAGAACGCGTGGTTCGCGAACCGCGATCTCTGGCACGGCGAGCTTGCCGCGGTGCGCGCGGAGCGCTGGCGGCGCTGGCAGGTCCACCGCGCCGAGGAGCTCGAGGCGCGCGCCGAGCGCATGCTGATGACGCAGCCGCTGCTCCAGCGCCGCTTCGCCGAGCTCGCCGTGCATCCGCACCTGGTGGCGTTCGACGAGACGTTGAGCGACCCGTGGGAGCCGTTCGCCTCCGCGGATCCCGCGACCCTGCGGCCACTGGTGCGGCCGATCGCACGCGTGTGGCTGCCGCCGATCGAGTGGGGCGCGGGGATGGGCGCCGCGCTCGCGCTCGCGTTCGCCTTGCTCCGCGCCTGGGGACGCGCGCGCGCGCTGGCGGCCGAGGCCGAGCGGCTGGGCCCGCTGGTCGCGGACCCTTCGGAAGCCGGCCCCAGCCTGCACGTGATCACCGGGCCCACCGCGGCCGCGGTGACGCGCGGCGCGCTCGAGCTCGCCGCGAGACGACTGGCCTTCGGCGAGCGCGTGCTGCTCGTGGACGGCTCGGCGCGCATCCGGCTCCACGAGCGGCTCGGCCGGGATGCCCGCTGGGGGCTGCTCGAGTGCCTGGCCGCGGAGATGCCGGTCCTGGGGCTCATCCAGTACGCCGGGCACCCCGGCCTCTACCTCCTGCCGCACGGAAATGCCGAGCGCGCGGTGGGCTGGTCACGGCTTGGGCAGAAGCTGGAAGAGGTCGTACCGCATTTCGGGCGGATCGTGCTCGCCCTGGACCCCCAGGCCCCCGCCGAGATGGGGGATGCCCTCCTCGGGGCGGCCATGGAGGGGTGGTGGGGGCAGCTGGATAGCGGCTTCTCAAGAGCCCTGGAGCAGGCCACGGCGAGATTCGGCATCGTATTCCACTCATTGGACTTGGAGCTGATGCCCGAGGCGACCCTGGAGGTCCTGGCGGCGCGTGTGGCGGCGCTCCGGCCGGCAGGACCCGTCCCGGAGCCCGCGCCGATCACGGCTCCCGTGCCCGCCATCCGTCCAGAACCTGTTCAACCCGCGCTCGAACCCATCGTTCTGGACTGCGACTTGCAGGTGCTGGAGCGGCTCCGCTTCCTGGCGTGGATGCGCCGGTTGCAGGCCGATCACCGGGACCCGGGTCTCCAAGCCACGACCTGAACGCCCCCCGACGCGACTTCACGGACGAGGTCATCTGATGGCGACGACGCAACGCATCCTGCTCGTGGAACACCTGGACGCGGTCGGTTCCTCTCTCACCGACTTGAGGCCAAGGGCCCAGGTGCTCCGCAACATGGGTTTCGACGTGCGCATGGCTGCGATCGCGGCGGAGGGCGAAGGCGACCTGCAGCACGGCAACGCCGAGCGCCGCCAGTCCGGGATCGAACACTACGACGAGCAGCGCGGCACCGAACTGGTGCGTCGCGCCATCGAGACCTGGAACGCGGACGCCGTGGTGTGGGCGAGCAGCGCTCCGGGTGGCGGCGAGGCCGCGCACGAGCTGAACCCGGAGATCGCGGCGTGGTGGTGGCCCTCGGGCTGGTCCACGTCGCGCGCCAGCGGTCCGCTCGCCTGTCTCGCGCCCGAGCTCGGCCCGGGCGAGGCGTGCGTGCTCGATGGCGAGCGCCCGAAGAGCGCGCGGCTGTCGCTGTGGGACGGCCCGTACGCGCTCGTGGCGTCGCCGCTCAAGCCTGCGGACGCCGAGCATCTCTTCGATGGTTTCGCTCGCGCCGCCGACCAGCGGGACGAGATCGACCTCGTGCTGCTCGACCATCCCGACCCCGAGCTCGAATCGCTCGCGCGCACGGCCGGGATCGCGCAGCGCGTCCACTTCGTGGGCCCCGCGCCCCGCGAGGCCGAGCACGCGTGGCTCCAGCACGCGCGCGCCACGTTCGTGACGCTCCAGCGGCCGCTCGCCGCCGGGCTCGTGATGCGCACGCTCGCCGCGGGCTGCCCGGTCATGGCCGTGGGCCAGGCCGCCGAGCCCGTGCGCCAGTGGCTCGGCACGCAGGGCGTGACCTGGGGCCGGCCCGAGCGCTCGCGGCTGGCATGGGACACCGTGGCCGAGGCGCTGGCGCGCACGCCCGCCGTGGAGACGGCGATCGCCCGCGGCCGCGCCTGCGCCGCCGCGTGCACCAACTCCACGCTCGCGGCGCGCTTCGGTGCCGTGCTCGGCGGGCTCGAGCGCCGCGACCGCGCAGCTTAAGTCTCCCGCGTTTCCCCTCCGGCGCGCGTCACGTTAGCGTGGCGCGCGCCGAGCGCTTTCATACACACACAGGGGGACGGGATTGCGCATCCTGGTGACGGGCGGTGCGGGCTTCATCGGTTCGAACGTGGTGGATCGGTTCGTAGAGCTGGGCCACGACGTGGCGGTGTTCGACGACCTCTCCACCGGCTTTCGCGACTTCGTGCACCGCGAGGCGCGCCTCTTCCAGGGCGACCTCGCGGACGCCGCGGCCGTGGACCGCTGCATCGGCACCTTCGAGCCCGACCTGGTCGACCACCACGCCGCGCAGATCGACGTGCGGAAGTCGGTGAGCGACCCGGTCTGGGACGCGCGCGTCAACATCCTCGGCTCGATCGGCCTGCTGCAGGCGTGCACGCGGCACGGCGTGAAGAAGGTGGTCTACGCATCGACGGGCGGCGCGCTCTACGGGGAGGGCCGGCGGCTCCCTGCCAGCGAAGACCACCCGGTGAACCCGGAATCTCCCTATGGCGCGAGCAAGCACACGGTGGAGCACTACCTCCACCTGTGGAAGCTGCTCTACGGCCTCGACTACACCGTGCTCCGCTACCCGAACGTCTACGGCCCGCGCCAGAACCCGCACGGGGAAGCCGGCGTGAACGCCATCTTCATCGGCGCCATGCTCGACGGGAAGCGCCCGCGCATCTTCGGCGACGGGAACGCCGTGCGCGACTACCTCTACGTGTCGGACGTCGTGGACGCGAACGTGCTCGCGCTGGACAAAGGAAGCGGC
>DATLUU010000489.1:0-5413 GCA_035577885.1 Verrucomicrobiia bacterium | reverse complement strand
GCGGAAGGGGCTGCCGCCGCGGCATTGAAGGGTAATCCCGAATGGGCGATGTGCTGCACCGACGGCCCGGTGTTCGAGTCCCGCGAGCTCGACTGGGAGCGCGTCGAATGAGCCACGCTGCCCCGAAGCGCGCCGCCCTCGTGCCCGAGCGCATCGACCTTTCGGTGCGCGTCGGCTCGCTCACGCTCCGGAACCCCATCCTCACCGCGTCCGGCACGTTCGGCTACGGCGACGAGTACGCGCACGTGATCGACCTCGCCACGATCGGCGGCGTGGTGACGAAGACGGTCACGGTGAAACCGCGCGCGGGCAATGCGCCCCAGCGCGTGGCGGAGACCGCGTCCGGGATGCTCAACAGCATCGGGCTCGAGAACGTCGGGCTCGAGCGCTTCCGCGACGAGAAGCTGCCGCGGCTCCGCGAGCTCGAAGCCACGGTGATCGCGAGCATCGGCGGCGAGACGCCCGAAGAGCTGGAGACGTTGCTGCGAGCTCTCGGCCGCGAGCCCGGCGTGGGCGCGTTCGAGGTGAACTTCTCATGTCCCAACGTGGCCGCTGGAGGAGCCCGCTATTGGGCGGACGCCGATCGGCTCGAGCGCACGCTCGCCCAGTTGAAGCCGCTCACCGACAAGCCGCTGATCGCCAAGCTCTCGCCCGACGTGACCGACATCCGCGACACCGCGCGCGCCTGCGAGCGCGGCGGCGCCGATGCGCTCACCGCGGTCAACACGTTCGTCGCCATGTCGATCGACCTGGACGGCCTGAAGAGCAGGCTCGGCAAGGCGACCGGCGGGCTCTCCGGTCCGGCGATCAAGCCGATGGCACTCGCCCGCTGCTGGGAGGCCGCGGGCGCGGTGAAGATCCCGGTGCTGGGCTCGGGCGGGATCGCCTCGGGACGCGACGCGCTCGAGTTCATCGCCGCCGGCGCCACCGCCGTGCAGGTGGGCACCGCCACGTTCGTCGAGCCCGGGGCGAGCACGCGTGTCCTCGCCGAGATGCGTACCTGGCTCGCCGCGAACGGCATCGCGCGGGTCACCGACCTCATCGGCGCCTTCCGCGCCGAGCCGGCGCAGGAGGCGACCACGGCCGCCGCGCGCAACGGAGGGCAGCGATGAAGGATGCACCCGAGTTCGCGATCGCCTTCGACGTGCCCACGCTCGAGGCTGCGCTGGCTCTCGATGCGAAGCTCGGCGCTGGCGCCGAGCTGGCAAAAGTCGGCCTCGAGTTGTTCGCCGCGGCCGGTCCCGAGGCCGTGCGCGCGCTCAAGGGCAGAGGCCGACGGGTGTTCCTGGACTTGAAGCTCCACGACATCCCGAACACGGTGAAGGGCGCGGCTGGCTCGGCCGCGCGGCTCGGCGCCGACCTGCTGACCGTGCACGCCACCGGTGGCGCGGCGATGGTGGCGGCCGCGGTCGAGGGCATCCGCGAGGCCGGCGGCAAGACGCGAGTGGTCGCGGTGACGCTGCTCACGAGCCTCGATCCCGCGGCGATGCCGCCCGGGTTCGTGAAGCCGTTCGACCTCCATGCGGTGGCGGCCGCGCTCACCGACGAGGCCGAGCGCGCCGGCGCGCTGGGGGTCGTGTGCTCGCCCGCCGACCTGAGCGGCGTGCGTGCGAAGCTCGGGCGCGAGTTCTACGCGGTCACGCCCGGCATCCGTCCTGCAGGCGCCGATGCGCACGACCAGAAGCGCGTCGCCACGGTGGCGAGCGCGGTGCGCGACGGCGCGAGCCTGCTGGTGCTGGGTCGCGCCATCACCGGCGCCGCCGATCCCGCCGCCGCGCTCGCGGCCGCGCGTGCGGAGCGCGACCGGGCGCTGGAGGCGAAGGCGTCGAGGTAGCGGGCAGGGAGGTCCGCCGCTAGAATCCCGCGCGCTTGTCGGCTCTGTCTCGCAGGGAGGTTGCTCAGGGATGAAGTATGTCCTCCGCATCGGCGGCGCCATCGTCGCCGTGCTCTTGATCGGCGCTGCCGGACTCTGGATCGCCTCGAACCGCAGGGACGCGGGCCGCATGCGGGCAAGCGTCGAGATCGAGCGCGCGCCGGAGGAGATCTGGCCGTGGATCACCGAGCCCGAGCAGCTCACGCAGTGGGTGGGCTGGCTCGCGGAGGTGAAGCCCGACACCACCACGCCCGTCGAGGGCATCGGCCATCGCGAGACGTGGGTGATGGACGACCCGCGCAGCAAGGAGAAGGTGCAGGTGCCCGGCACGGTGACGCTGTGGGAGCCACCCGACCAGGTGGGCGTTCACGTGGAGGTGCCCGGCTCGTTCAGCGGCGACGTGCTCTACACGCTCACCGACCTCGGCAACGGCCGCACGCGCGTGGAGCAGGACGGCCGCTACACGTACGACAGCCGGCTCGTCTCGCTCATGGAGCCGCTGCTCACGCCCGACGCCATGCGCAAGATGTTCGACGACATGAAGCGGCTGAAGCAGAAGGTCGAGGCCGTGCCCGATGACCCGAACCAGGGCGTGCACGACGACGAGGACTCGACCGCGACCGCACCGGCGGATTCCACCGGGCGGTAGGGCGCGCGCGCCCTGGATCAGCGCCGGAACAGCACCACGACGCCCGCGATCGCCAGCACGCTGCCCACGAGCGATCGCCACGTGAGCCGCTCGCCATGGAACCTGGCGGCGATGAGCATCGCGAACAGCGGCGCGATCGCCGTGATCGACGCGGCGACGCCCGCCTCGATCAGGTGCAGCGAGGTGAGCGACAGCAGCACGCCCAGGCAGGGGCCGAAGAACGCGCCCGCGAGCATGAACAGCGTCGAGCGCATGACGCGCAGCCCCGAGAGCGTGGGCACGATCTGGCGCTCGACGCCGGTCAGGATCCACACCGCCATGCACGCGCAGCCGACGCGGATCACGGTGCCCGAGAGCGGATCGAGCCCGGTCTTGAGCGCGAGCTTCGACAGCACGTAGCCGCCCGCCTGGCCGATCGCGCCCAGCAGGCCCGAGCCGATCCCCACCGCGATCCCGCCCTCGTCGTGGCCCTCGCGCCGCTTCGACGGCCCGCTGATCACGAACGCGGTCCCCGAGACCGTGAGCAGCATGCCCAGGAGCGCGAGCGACCCCGGGCGCTGCTGGAGCAGCGGCCACGCCAGCGCCGTGGTGAAGAGCGGCGCGGTCGAGGCGAGCAGCGAGGCGCGGCCGGGGCCCAGGATCATGATCGAGCGGAACTGGAACGTGTCGCCGAAGATGAATCCGATCATCCCTGAGAGCGCGAGCGCCAGCGTCGCCGGAGCCGACGCCCACGTCGGCCACGGCGTGTGGTGGACGATCAGCATGGTCACCGTGAGGAAGACCCACGCCGCGGTGATGCGCAGCCGGTTCAGGACGCGCGAGCCCATCGTCGCCGCCGCGGTGGCGAACAGGTTCGAGGTGACGGCCCAGCACAGGGCCGTGCCCAGGGCGGCGAACTCGCCGGCGTAGTTCATGCGGCCCGCCGCGTGTGAACGGAGGACGGGTCAGTAGTGCGACGCGGACCGTGGAGCATACCAGCGCGCAACTATGCCTGCGCTTCGGTTGGCGCGAAAGTCATTCCCGCCGAACGGCTTGACGCTCCCCACCCAGCGCGGTTCCCTGCCGGGAATGAATCCTCCCGCCGTGCGTACCTCCAATGCCGGGGATGCCGGGCCGGACGATGCCGTGCTCGTCGCCGCCTGCCAGAAGGGCGACGAGAAGGCGTTCGGCGAGCTGGTGCGTCGCTACCAGCGCGCGGTGCACCGGCTGGCGTGGTCGCTCACGCGGAACGCGAGCGACGCGGACGACCTCGCGCAGGAGACGTTCGTGCGCGCCTGGGGGGCGATCGGGAGGTTCGAACTGGGACAGCCGCTCTACCCGTGGCTCGCGCGCATCGTCACCAACCAGGCGTTCTCGTTGTTCCGACACCGCAAGCGCCGGCCGGAGACCTCGATCGAGCCGCTGGTGGAAGCGGGACAACAGTGGGGGATGGAGGACGATCCGGCCGAGCACACCGCCGACGCCGAGCGCGACACGCAGCTGCGCGCCTGCTTCGGCGAGCTCCAACCCGAGCACCAGGCGGTGCTGGCGTTGCGCGCGGTACAGGATCTCTCGTACGAGGAGATCGCGAGCGCGTTGAGCATCCCGATCGGCACCGTGATGTCGAGGCTGTCGCGCGCGCGCGGTGAGTTGAAGAAGCGCCTGGCCGAGCGAGGCGGGGAGCGAACATGAACCACCTGAGCGACGAACAGCTCTCGGCGCTGCTGGACGACGCGCTGCCGGCGGGCGAGCGTGCCGCGTGCGACACGCACCTCGCGGGCTGCGACGCGTGCCGCGCGCGGCTCGCGGAGCTCTCGGCGCTCGAGGAGTCGCTGGGGAAAGCGCTCACGCACGACCCGGGCGAGCGCTACTTCGCGGACTTCGCCGAGCGCGTCGCCCAGCGGATCGCGGCGGGAGAGTCGGCGCCGGCCAAGGCCCCGCGTCGTTCCCCGTGGGCGTGGCTCACGGCCCCGCGCGGGCTGGCGCTCGCGGGCAGCACGGCGGCGCTCCTCGTCACCGCGGGGATCGCGTGGATGCGGTTCCACGACGAGCAGGACGTGTCGCGCGCGCTGCGCGAGGCGGCGCCCGCGGCCCCGCGGGCGACGATGCCGTCGGCTCCGAGTGCGAACGACGAGTTGGCCCCTCCGCCCGCGCCGGCACCACCCTCGAGCGGAGATCGGGCGCGCACGGACGCCGCGGCGCCCCGGGGTCTCGCCCATGCGCAGGGCGTGCGCACGCTCCCCAACGGCGAGCAGGTGCCGGTGGAGCGCCCGCAGGAGCAGGGCGGCGCGCCCGCTCGCGAGTTCGCCGCGCCGGCGACTGGCTCCACGCTCGCGCGGATGAAGAAGCGCTCCATCGCGCCCGCGGCCGAGGGTGTGCCCGCGCCGACCGCCACGGTCAAGACGGAGTCCTCGCCCCGTGAAGAGGCGCAGAAGGATGCCGAGGCGGGAGCGCCCGTGTCGAACTTTGCCGCGCCCGCGCCCGCCGCCGCGCCGCCCGCGGCCGCGAAGCTCACCGAGGAGCCCGCAGCGGCGCACCAGAAACCCGCCATCGACACCTCGCACGGCGGGAGCATGAGCACGTGGAGCTCCACCAAGGCCCTCTATGGTGGAACCGCGAACGAGCTGAAAGCCGACCAGCGCAAGCTCGGCGGCCTCGCCGCCACCTGCGGCAAGGTGCGCGATTCGCGCGGTCGCGCGATCGCGGGTGCCCAGGTGACGGCGCTGCACGACGGCGTGCGCACCGCGCGCACCGACCCCGAGGGCGCGTTCTGCATCCCCGGCCTCGCGGCCGGCGACACGCTGACCGTGATGCACGTGGGCTTCGATCCGTGGACGGTGGTGGTGACGCCGATGACGTCGCTCGCGATCGAGCTCCAACCGGTGGGGACGCTGGGACCGAACGCGACGATG
>DATLUU010000488.1:0-2768 GCA_035577885.1 Verrucomicrobiia bacterium | reverse complement strand
CACGACCGCGTCCGTTGCGGCGGTCCGGACACCGGAGCCCGTGGTGATCGACGGCCGCGCCGACGACCCGATCTGGGGCACCGCCCCGGTCATCGCCGAGTTCGTGCAGTTCTCGCCGGTCGAGGGGGGACCCGCGCGCTTCAAGACCGAGGCCCAGGTCGCCTACGACGACCGCAACTTCTACGCCTTCATCCGCGCCTACGACCCCGAACCCGCGAAGATCTCCACCGTGCTCGCGCGCCGCGACGTGCGGCCGCCCACCGACCAGCTGAAGATCGTCGTCGACGCTTTCCACGACCGGCGCTCGGGCTTCGAGTTCGCCGTCAGTCCCGGGGGCGTGAAGCGCGACTACGCCATCTACGACGACAACAACGAGGACGGCTCCTGGGATGGTGTCTGGGATGTCGCCACGCGCGTCGACTCGCTGGGATGGACCGCCGAGTTCGCGATCCCGCTCTCGCAGCTGCGCTATCCGACGCTGGCCGCACACACGTTCGGGTTCGGGATCTGGCGCGACATCGAGCGTTTCAAGGAGCGTGTGTCCTGGCCGCCGTATCGGCCGTCCCAGATCGGGTTCGTGTCCCAGCTCGGGGACCTCACCGGCATCGACGGCATCCCGGCGCCGCGCCGGTTCGACGTCATGCCGTACGTGGTGGCGAAGAACGAGCCGCGCGCCACCGCGGATGGGTTCGAGCGCCACCAGAACTTCACCGGCGGCGCCGATTTCAAGTACGGCCTGACGTCCAACTTCACGCTCGACGGCACCGTGAACCCGGACTTCGGCCAGGTCGAGCAGGATCCCGCGGTCCTGAACCTCACCCAGTTCGAGACGTTCCTGCAGGAGAAACGGCCGTTTTTCCTCGAGGGCACCGGCGTCTACCAGTTCCCGGTCAACAGCAACCAGGTGAACAACACCGGCGAGGGCCTGTTCTATTCGCGCCGCATCGGGCGCGCGCCGCAGCTCTCGAACTACTACGCCGATGCGACGTCTCCGACCTCGACCACGATCCTCGGCGCCGCCAAGTTGACGGGCCGCACGGCGGGAGGGCTCACCCTCGGCGCGCTCGACGCGGTGACGAGGCGCGAGACCGGCGTCTCCGACCTCACCATCGAGCCCGCCACCAACTACGGTGACCTGCGCCTGCAGCAGGACCTGAACCACCACCACAGCGGCGTGGGCCTGATCCTCACCTCGGTGAACCGCTCGTTGGACGATGCCTCGAGCGGCTTCCTCCGCCGCTCGGCCTACGTCGGCGGAATCGACGCGCGCCACCAGTTCGGCCCCGGCAACAACTACCAGCTCACCGGCTCGGTGACCGGGTCGCGGATCGACGGCAGCACGGCGGCCGTGACGGCAACGCAAACCGATCCGGCGCACCAGTACCAGCGGCCCGACGGCCCGCTCACGGTCGACACCACGCGCACGGTGCTCTCGGGCGACGCGGAGACGATCCACTTCGCCAAGTACGGTGGCCACATCGTCGTCTTCGAGACCAGCTACCAGCGCATCTCGCCCGGCTACGAGATCAACGACCTCGGCTTCCTGAACCGCGCCGACTGGCAGGACCAGAGCACGTGGGTGGGCCTCCAGTTCCTGCGGCGCACGAAGGTCTACAACCAGCTCAACTGGAACTTCAACTTCTGGCAGAACTGGACCAGCGCCGGTGACCTGCTGCTCGAGCGCGCGGTCAACACCAACGTGCACGTGCAGTTCCACAACAACTGGTTCGCGCACGCGGGCGGCACGATCGGCCAGATGGGGGCCACGTTCAGCGATCGTGCCACGCGCGGCGGGCCGGCCCTGCGCCTCTCGCCCTACGCCGCCCCGTGGGTCGAGATCCAGGGCGACCAGCGCTTCGTTCTCTATCCGGACGTGTTCGCGCAGGTCGTGACCGCCGACGAGGGGCACACGCGCCGAACCTACGTGAGCCCGTCGCTTCAAGTCAGGCTCTCCTCGCGCACGACGCCGTCGATCGGCATGAGCTACTCGCACAACGAGGACAACGCGCAGTGGTTCGACAACATCACGAGCGGCGGCGTCACGCACTACACGTTCGCGCACCTCGACCAGACCACGATCTCGCTGACGTTCCGCCTCGACTACACGGCGTCGCCCACGCTCACGCTGCAGATCTACGCCAACCCGTTCGTGAGCAAGGGCACCTATTCGGACGTGCGCGAGGTGGTGAATGCGCGCGCGGACCACTACGACGACCGCTTCGCGCCCTATGCGCTCGGCCGCGATCCCGGTGGCTTCGACGTGCGGCAGTTCAACTCCAGCACGGTCCTGCGCTGGGAGTACAACCCCGGCTCGTCGCTCTACCTGGTGTGGACGCAGGGACGGCAGAACTTCGAGCCGGGCTCGGAGCCGCCGCCGCTGTCCGACGACTTCGACCAGTTGTTCCACGCCCACCCGGCGAACACGTTCCTCGTCAAAGCGGTGCACTGGTTCGACTGGTGAGCTGACGCGCAACGAGTCGCGCGGGTGCGAACAGGCCGGGGCGCGTCATGTGACGCCGGATGTCCACGGTCGCCGCTCGATGCGGTAAGTTCGACGGGTGCCGCTGACCCCGTCCACACGCCTCGGCCCCTACGAGATCATCGCCCCGCTCGGCGCGGGCGGGATGGGCGAGGTCTACCGCGCGCTCGACACGCGCCTCAAGCGCGACGTCGCCGTCAAGGTGCTGCCCGAAGAGGTGGCGTCCTCGCCCGAGCGGCTTGCCCGCTTCGAGCGCGAGGCCACGACCGTCGCCGCGCTCAATCATCCG
>DATLUU010000487.1:0-6675 GCA_035577885.1 Verrucomicrobiia bacterium | reverse complement strand
CCTCGCGACCGCCCAGGGACGGAGCAGCGACAGCGAGGCAGCGGTGCGCCGGGCCGTCGCTTCGGGGGCGGCCTCGCCCCGGCATTACGAGCTGCTCGCGCACTTGCTCATCGCGCGCGGGGCTCACGCCGATGTACTCGGACTGCTCGACTCTGCGCGCGCGGCGGCGCGGACGAACGGGCCGCTCTACTTCAACGTCGCGCGCGAGCTGCGCCTGGCCGGCGATCTGCCGCGAGCGATCGCCGTGCTCGAGACGGGTGCCGCGGCCTATCCCGCCGATCCCGACGTGCTGAACGCGCTCGCCTGGTACCTGGTCACCGCGCCCGAGGGTGCGAGCCGCTCGTCCACGCGCGCGCTGGCGCTGGCGACCGAGGCGGTGCGGCTCACCGCGGGCCGCTGGGCGCACGCGCGCGACACCGAGGCCGCCGCGTTCGCGGCGGCCGGACAGTTCACGCGCGCGGTCGATGCCGCCACGGCCGCACTCTCGCTCGCCCACGAGCAGCGCGACAGCACGCTGGCGGTGGAGATCGAGGGCCGGCTCGCGCTCTATCGCGCGGGCAAGCCGTACGTCGAGCGCTGAATCACCGACGTGCGGGCGCGACGTGGAACAGGTACATGCAGTGCGCCGGCCTGGCGTCGGGCGTGCGGGCCCACAGCGGTTGGAAGTCGATGCGCACCGATGAAGTCCGGCCGCGCTGCGTCATCATGCGTTGGCTCAGCCCCACGAAGTAGTAGCTGCTGACGGCGATCCACTCGCTCTCGGGGCCAGGGGACCCGCCGAGGTAGGGCACGTAGTCGATGCCGTACACCGCCGGGTCCGTGGTGCCGTGGTAGGCGAGATGGATCTTCCGGATGCCCCGCTTCGTCATCTCGTCGCGAAGCGCCAGGAGCCCCTGGCCCCAGTCCACGTTCGAGTCGTTGACCAGGCGGTCGCCGCCCCCGGGTCCGCCCGATGGCCAGTTGTAGAACGACAGGAACCATGGCGCCGCGAGCGAAGCCTCGAGGGCGAGCAGGACGGCCATCGCGATTGCGACCTGGCGCAAGCGCGCCGGAACCTGCGCCGCCAGCGCCCCGCCGCACCACACGCAGGCCAGCGGCAGGAGCGGGAGCAGGTAGCGGATGCCGAAGTTGTAACGGGTGAAGAACAGTGCCATCACCAGCAGCACGGCGGACGCCACCCCCATGACCCAATCCGCCGGCACCTGCGGCTCGGTGTCGCGCTTCGGTTGCGCCAGCGTTCGGGTCACGAGCGCTCCCCACGTGCCCAGCGGCAGCTTGAACACGAGCGCGAGCGGGAAGTAGTACCAGAGCGATCCTTCGTGGATCTGGCCGAGCAGGTAGGTCGTGGCCTGCTGGTTGAGCATCAGCATGTAGTCGAGGCCGGCGATGTAGGCCGTCGGCAGGGGAACGCCGAACCACGGCAGCCGCTGGACGAGCGCGTGGAACGGTGGGGATCGAAACGGCAGTGCTCTCCACGAGCCCATCTCGAGCCGGAACAGGTAGCCCGCGTCCACGGCCAGCCACGCCAGGGGTGCGAGCAGGGCGAGACCGAGCCAGACCCGACGCGGGTTCGTGAGTCGCCCTCGCGCATGCAGGACTGCGGTCACCGCCACGAACACCGGGACGAGCTGAACCGCGCTGAAGCGGGTGAGGAACGCGATCGACCACGCGAGCCCCATCCACGACCACGTGCGTCGCGACGGGGACGCGAGATAGCGCCAGAGCGTGTACAGGGCGAGCGTGAACGCCAGCGCCGTGGGCAGGTCGGTGCCCACGATCCCCGCGTGCGCGAGCGCCTCCGGCGAGAGCGCCCAGAGCGCCGTGGCGAGCACCCCCGCCTCCTCGCCGTGGAGCGCGCGTGCCCATCGCCACACCAGCACGCCGAGCGCGAGCGAGAACAGGAGCGCCACGAGCCGCGACGCGAAGTAGAGCTGGCCGTAGCGATCCCAGTTCCGGCGCATGAAGCTCTCGCCCACGGTGCCCTCGTCGCCCGAGGCGAGCGCCTGGTCGTCCGGCAGCTGGGCCCCGAGCACTGCGGCGGGGAGTGCGAACAGCACCTTCGGCAGCGGCGGTTGTGCGACCGAGCCGGTGTAGTCCGCGCGCTCGAGGATCATGAGCCCGGCCGGGAGATGGAAGTTCTCGTCGAACGTGACCGAATTCCGCGTCATCGACCAGATCGCGAGCACCGCATGGAGCGCCAGCAGTGCCATCACCCAGGTTCGCGCGCTGCGCATCTCCAGCGGCCGGGCAGCAGGGGTGGCGCGTCCGGGGCGGCCTCGAGCCATGTTTCGCACTATAGCATCCATGCGCTCGTCATCGGCCCGATGTAGGCTGCGCGCTCCCATGCCCGCGCAAGGCCGAGCACGTGTCACGCACGCTCCAGCTCCCGTGGCGCCGCCCGCGGCGCGCTGGACACCGCTCGACTGGGCCCTGCTCGCGGTGATCACGCTCGCGGGTGCGTTCCTGCGCCTGTGGAACCTGCGCCATGCGCCGCCGGGCATCGAGCAGGACGAGGCGCTCGGTGCGTGGATGTCCTGGTGCCTGCTCCACACCGGGCGCGACATGTCCGGCCAGCCGTGGCCGATCTTCTACGCGCACGGCATCGGGGACAGTCCGCCCACGCTCTCGTTCTACCTCACGATCCCGTTCCAGTGGCTCGGTGGACTGTCGCCGGTGACCACGCGCCTCCCGGGCGCCGTCGCCGGAACGCTGTGCGTGCCGCTGCTCGCCTGGGTCGCCGATCGAGTGAACGGCCCGCGCACGGCGCTGATCGCGGGAGCACTGCTGGCGTTCTCGCCCTGGCACCTGTTCGTGAGCCGCTTCGGCGTCGGCGCGAGCGAGTGCCCGCTCGAGGCGCTGCTGCCGTTGGCGCTGCTCGTCGCGGCCGGCCTGCTCGTCGAGGGGCCGGTCCGCCCCGTGCTCGCCGGCCTGGCGGGGCTGGCGGCGGGTGTGTCCTGCTACGGCTTCCAGATCATGCGCATCTACTTCCCGGTGCTGTTCGTGCTGCTCGCCTGGGCGGTCTGGCCGCGGGGGAGCGATCACAAGGCCAAGCCCGGCACCGGCCGCGCGGTGCTCGTGTTCGCCGCGGTGTTCCTGGTCTTCTTCCTGCCGCTGGCCTGGCTCCACCTCACCGATCCGCTGATCAGCCGGCGCGGCGAGATGACCCGGCTCTGGAGCGAGGGCGCACCCCTGCTCATGCGGGTGGCGCTCATGCTCGGCCGCTACGTCGAGCACTTCGGCCCCGTGTTCCTGTTCCAGCGTGCCGACCCCATGGTGTTCTTCGCGCCCCAGCACCAGGGGGAGATGCACCTCTACGAGGCTCCGCTGCTCGTGGCCGGCATCGGATTCACGCTCGTGCGGCTGCGCCGTTCGGTCACCGCGCGCATCCTGCTGGCATTGCTGCTCGCCTACCCGGTCGGCGACATCTTCGCCCAGCACCCCGGGCCGCACACGCTCCGCAGCTCGCCGGGGATCCCGAGCCTCATGCTCATCTCCGCTTATGGCGCGGTCGAGGGCGGACGCTGGCTGCTCGCGCGCTCGCGTGTTGCTTTCGCCACCGTCGCGGCCGTGCTCGCACTGGCGTTCGTCGGGCTCAACGCGCGCTACCTGCACTGGTACTTCGTCACCTGGGATCGTTCACCCGAGGTGCAGCAGACCTATCACGCCGACCTGGTCGAGGCGTTCGCGTGGATGCGCCCGCAGCTCTCGAAGTGGGACGCGATCTACGTGACCACGGTCGGCACCAACCAGCCACACTCGGTGGCGCTGGTCACGTTGCAGTGGGATCCCGAGCGCTGGCTCCACGAGCCTCGCGCCACCGCGCGTACCGCCGACGGCTGGGAGGTGACCGGGAAGTTCGGCCCGATCCGCTTCCTCTACGGGGAGGCGTGGCGCCCGGAGCTGGACGCGATGAACGCGGACGACAAGGAGCAGCACGTGCTGTTCGTGCTGAGACCCGGGGAGCTGGGCCTGGAGCATCCGACGCACGTCATCTTGCGTCCGGATGGTCAGCCGGCGCTGTGGCTATTCGACCTGACGATGTAGCTCGAGGTCCCGCGCCGTGCGCTGGAGTTGCCGGCGGCAGCCCGTGGTGCAACCCGGGCAAGCTGGGCGTGGAAGCGGCTCTTCGGCGGCGGGAGCGTCGGCGCTCGAGGACTGGAGCTCCGGCACCGGGACGTCCGCGCTCGGTGCTCGCTCGATCGGCCTACACATGGGCGTCCGCGCGACCCTGTGGGTTCACTCGTTGACGGCTGGCTTCGCTTCGATCAAGCCCGAGGGGCGTCCCTCGACGCGGAGGATCGACGCGGAGTAGAGCCGGCGCTGTGCTTCGAAGATCAGCATCGCCGGCAGCGCCGCGAACGCCAGCGCCACCGGGCCCGCGTGCTGGTGCAGCTCGGCGAGCAGCACGCCCAGCGACAACGCGGCGCCGCTCGGGAGCAGGTCGCGGCTCAGCCCGAAGTTCCGCCGCCACACGAGCGCCATCGGCAGCGCGCCATCCAGCGCCAGCACCGCGGTGACGAGGGAGCGGTTGAACACGTAGTAGGTGAGCGCCGATAGAGCGAGCGCGATCAGCAGTCGGTAGCTGTGCAGCTCGAACGCGCCGTGGGGCGCCATGAGCTTCAGCACCATCCCGGTCGCACCCACCGCGAGCGCCGTGCCCGCGGCATTGAAGAGGGCGCGCACGAGCGGCTTGCGCATCACCGCGCGCTCCGCGGCGAGCGAGCCGAGCATCGCCGCCGGGATCGCGAGCGGCGTGGGGATGACGAGGAGTGCAGCGAAGTTGGCGGTGGAGCCCATGCTCATCGTGGCGCGGCCGAGCGGCAGCCGGAGCCAGAGCATCTCGCCCACCATGCAGGCGGCGGCCCAGAACCAGAAGCGCGGATCACGCGCCGGCATGCCGGACGCCACGGCGGCCCACAGGCCTGCGGCGATCACCACCGCCACGAACGCCCGTGCTGCGACCGGCATGCGGCGTCCGCCCGGAGGGGCGAGCTTGAGGTTCGAAGGATCCATGCCCACTCGTAAACGCACGGAGCGTGCCGTGCGCGACGCATCGGAGCGTTCGACGGCAGCGAACGAATGGCGCCCGGAACGCACCCGGAAACCGCCTCGGGGCAGCGATCTCGCTCGATTCGCACGGCGAGCGACGGGCCTTCGCGGGAATGCAATCGACCGTGCGGAATGGCGCTGGGGACACGCCCCCAGGCGCTGGGTGCGCCGGCTCAGGTTAGCCGGTTCGCGCTCAAGGCCGCCGGTTCGCGCTCACCGCCGCCGGACCATCATCAGCGTGACGTCGTCCTCGAACGCGCGGCCTTCGCCGAACTCGGACAGGCGCTGGATCAGGTCCGCGACCGCGTCCTCGGCGGGCATCTGCGCCGTTGCGCCCAGCCAGTCGCCCAGGCGCTCGCGGCCGAAGATCTGCCCGTTCGCGTCCTCGCGCTCGAACACGCCGTCCGAGTAGGCGAGCAGCGACGCACCGCGGTCCACGTGGACGAAGCCCAGCTTGTAGGTGGCGCTCGGATCGGGGCCGAGCAGCATGCCGCCCACGGACAACTCGCGCACCCCGCGCGTGTCGAGGAGAAGCGGCGGCGGATGGCCGGCATTGATGTAGGACAGGTTCCCGTTCCGCTCCAGCTCGCCGAAGAACAGCGAGATGAACCGCGACGAGAGCCCGCTCTGGTGGATGACGCGGTTCAGCCGCTCCACCATGCGCGTGATCTTCAAGTCGCGCTCGACGCCCATGCGCAGCCCGGTGGCGACGTCGCGCGCCTGGAGCGCGGCGGGCAGGCCGTGGCCCGAGGCGTCGGCCACGGCGATCCCGAGCGTCTCCGGGTCGATGTCCAGGAAGTCGTAGAGATCGCCGCCCACCGACTGGGCGGGCGTGCTCGATGCGAACACGTCGAAGCCGGCGAACTCGTGCCGGCCGGGCGGCAGGAGCGAGAGCTGGATGGTGCGCGACTGCTCGAACAGGTCTTCCAGTCGTCCGCGCTCGAGCCGCTGGCGGATCGAGTAGACGATCGAGTTCAGGGCCGAGAGCAGCTCGGCGCGCGTGGGCGCCGCGCGCAGGCCGCCGGCCTCGCCCGTGAACACGGCGATGAGGGGCCCGTCGAGCGCGCCCACGGCGAACACGCCGGTGCGCCCCGCGGAGGTCTCGCCCACCCACGGCAGCTCGCGGATGAGATCGTCGCCTGCCGCCGACCCGGCGCTTCCGTTCACCGCCCCGCGCGACATCAACTCGCTGCCGATGTCGGGCCGGTGGGCGCCCCAGTGCTTCGCGGTCGCGAGCTTGTCGCCGCGGCGCTCGTAGAGGTGCACGGCCTCGAGGCCCAAAGGCCCGCCGAGCTGCTCGAACAGGCGCGGCGCGAAGCCGTCGGCGAAGCGCTCGCGCGTGCGCGCGTTGTCGCTGCCGGCGAATGCGCGCTCGATCTTTCGGTAGAACGCCTTGGATTCGATCATTGGGAGCGGCTCCGGGCGCGCGAGACTAAGCGCACAACGGGTCCTGGGGAAGTGACTTGAGGCAGTGACTCGAGAGACGGCTGAAACGTCGCGCGGGGCCGCCGGAGCGGCCCCGCGTTTTCGGTTGTGCCAGGGTGCTGCGCGCTTCCTACGGGAAGATCCCGCGCACCATCGTCGCCTCGTACACACGGCCGACCGCCAGCACGTAGGCGCCGCCGC
>DATLUU010000486.1:0-3515 GCA_035577885.1 Verrucomicrobiia bacterium | reverse complement strand
TCCCGTGTCGTTGGCGAATGGCTTCATGAACATCCACAGCAGCGACTTCGGCACGCCCATGATCGAACCGGGCAGGTCCTGTTTCGCGAGCGTGAGCGTCTCCGCGCCCTTGGGATCCTCGGCGGTCGAGAGATGGTGCGCCTGGTGGACGAGGCCCCGCCCCAGCACCGGTCCGGTCGCAAAGCAGTCGACCCAGCCGACCAGGTAGTCCGACTCCGGGATGCGCTCGACGAACGTGTCGAACATGTGCGCGAGCGACTTCGCCACCAGCGGCCGCACGCGCATCCGGCCCGAGTCCACGTGCTTGAGCTGCATCTTCACGCGCGTCACCGCGCCCAGGAGGCCGAGGCCCGCGATGACGCTTCGGAACAGCTCGGCATCGCGCTCGCGGCCGAGCGTGAGGCGCTCGCCCGCCGCGGTGAGCAGGTCCAGTTCCAGCACGTGGTCGCCGAGCGGGCCGACCTTGAAGCAGTTCTTGCCGTGGATGTTCATGCTCACGCTGCCGGCGAGCGTGGGGAACATCGTCCCGGGCACCACCGCGGGCCACCAGCCCTGCGGCAGCGTGTGTCGCCACACCTCGGCGATGCTCGCGCCGCCCTCGGCCTCGATCACGCCGTGCTCGCGGTCGAACGACAGGATCCGGCGCATCGCGCGGCCGTCCACCGCGAGCCCGCCGGTGTTGAGCGAGGCGTCGCCGTAGCTCCGGCCGGCGCCCCGGAACGAGACCTTGAGGCCCTCTGCGCGCGCCGCCGCGAACACGGCGGCCATCTCGTCCACGGTCGCGGGCGACACCGAGCGCGACAGCGAGCGCACCGAGCCGCCGAACCCGTCGAGGACGCGCCAGGCGGCGTGCGTCCGCAGTGGCGAGGACTCCATGCCTAGATATCGAGGCGGCGGAAGATCCGCGACGGCATGTGTCGCAGCATCATCGCCACCAGCCACCAGGTCCACGGGATGAACGCGCTCGGGCTGCCGCCGCGGCGCGCGGCGGCGAGGATCAGCGACGCCGCCTTCTGCACCGGGATGACCATGGGCTTCTGCTCGAGGCTGGCGGTCATCGCGGTATCCACGAACCCGGGCTTCACCGTGACCACGTTCACACCGTGGCGCGCGACGCGGTTCCGCAGCGCCTCGAGCCACGTCGTGAGCCCGGCCTTGCTCGTCGAGTACGCCGGGAACGTGCGCCGGCCGCGCTCGCCGGCGATGCTCGAGAGCCCGAGGATCGTACCCGTGCGCCGCGCCTCGAACATGGCCGCGACCGGCGTGGTCCACGCGATCGCGCCGAGCAGGTTCACCTCGATCTCGGCGCGGTCGCGTGCGAAGTCGTACTCGCTCTCGGCCGGCTTGTGCATGATGCCCGCCGCGTAGACCAGGAGGTCGAGGCCGCCCAGCTCCTTGATCAGCCGGTCCAGGAGTGCGGGCACGGTGTCGTAGCGCGTGACGTCGTGCACCGCGGTGATCGCGCTGCCCCGGCCGCGCCCCGCGATCTCGGCGCGGATCTTTTCGAGCTCCTCGGCCCGCCGGCCGAGCAGCGCGACGGCACAGCCGTCCGCGGCGAGCTGGCGCGCGATCTCGGCGCCGATGCCGGAGCTGGCGCCCACGACGATGGCGTGGCGGAACGCGAGGCTCATGCGGAACTCAGAGCCTCACGCCGTCCTTCAACAGGCTCCTCGCGATCACCAGGCGCTGGATCTCCGACGTGCCCTCGTAGATCTCCATCACGCGCGCGTCGCGGTAGTAGCGCTCGACCGCGTACTCCTTCACGTAGCCGTAGCCGCCGTGCACCTGGATGGCCTGGTGCGTCACCCACGTCGCCGCCTCGGTGGCGTAGAGCTTGGCCATGCTCGCGGCGCGGATGAAGTCCTGGCCGGTGTCCTTGAGCCACGCGGCTTTTTGGATGAGCAGCCGCGCCGCCTGCACGCGACGCTCCATCTCCGCGAGCTTGAACTGGATCGCCTGGAGCTTCGCGATCGGCGCACCCCAAGCCTGGCGCTGCTGCGCGTAACGCGCCGCCTCGTGGAACGCGGCGGTCATCACGCCGAGCGCCTGGGACGCGACGCCGATCCGGCCCGCGTCGAGGCTCTTGAGCGCGATCTTGAAGCCTTCACCCTCGGGCCCGAGCCGCTGCGAGGCGGGCACGCGCGCGCCGTCGAACGCCAGCGTCACCGTGTCCGAGCCGCGCAGCCCCATCTTGTCTTCCGACTTGCCGATGGTGAGGCCCTTCTGGTCGTTCTCGATGATGAACGCGCTGATGCCCTTGGGCCCCGGCTCTCCGGTGCGCGCCATCACCAGGAACGTCCACGTGTGGTGGCCGTTCGTGACCCAGTTCTTCTCGCCGGTGAGGACGTAGTGGTCGCCCTCTCGCCGCGCCATCGTCCGCAGCGCCGAGGCATCGCTTCCCGCGTCGGGCTCGGAGAGCGAGAACGCGCCCACGGCGCCGCTGGTGAGCCGCGGCAGGTACTTCCGGCGCTGCTCGTCGGTGCCGAACGCGTAGATGGGATACGCACCCACCGAGTTGTGCACGGAGACCATGATCGCGAGCGACGGCGACACGCGCGCGATCTCCTCGATCACCATCGACACCGTGCGCGAATCGTAGCCGAGCCCGCCCCACTCCTCGGGCACGTTCATGCCCAGGAGACCGATCTCGGCGATCTTGGCGATCGCCGCCGGCGGCACCGCGTCGTCGCGATCCCAGTTCGCCGCCTGCGGCGCGAACTCGCGCTCGCACAGCTCGCGCACCGTGTCGCGGATCAGGGTCTGGTCTTCGGTGAGGTCGAGGTTCATGTCGGCTCTAGGGAAGCGCGATCAGGCGGGCTGGTGCTCGCTCGTCTCGCGGAACACGGTGAGGCAGAGGATGGCGATGATGCCCATGACGCCGGGGCCCGGGCCCAGCAGCAGCGAGCCGAGCGCGCCCAGCATCACCAGCGGCCACGCGCGCCAGTCGCCGGCCCAGAGGCCCGGCACGCCGGCCAAGTAGGCGCCACCGATCGCGGCCTTCATCAGGTGCGGGGCCCAGATCGGCAGTCCGAGCTTGAGGCTCAGGTCCATGAACGATCCCTGCTGGCTCAAGAGCGCGAACTCCTGGCCGGTGACCCAGGGGTAGAGCCCCTGGAACACGGACGTGAGCCCGGGATACAACGCGCACAGCGTCAGTACGACCAGTGCCACGGGACGAACAGGACGCTTCACCGCGACCTCCCTTCCTTCCTTGTGCTATTTCCCTTGGCGATCTTTTGAATACTCTTCGCTTCGCTCATCGATCACTTGTCGATACCGCGTTCGTTGCGACTGACCTTGCGGCCCCGCGCGGACGCGTTCGCTGATCGATTGCGTTGCGTTTCGACTCTCTTGTGCGTCAGCCGTTGATCGGGGTGCGTCAGCCCCCGATCGCGTGCTCCTTCAATACCTGGGCGGCCACGACCATCTTCTGCACCTCGGTCGTGCCCTCGTAGATCTCGCAGATGCGCGCGTCGCGCCAGTAGCGCTCGACGTGGTACTCGCTCATGTAACCG
>DATLUU010000485.1:0-3967 GCA_035577885.1 Verrucomicrobiia bacterium | reverse complement strand
GTGAACGTGATCCTCGCCACCGCGCTCGCGGCCTTCCTGCTGATCCGGGGCGTCACGCCCGAGCAGGCGTTCGCGCGCGCCGAGCAGGGCCTGCCCGAGTTCCTGCTGCTCGGCAACCTCGTCATGCTGCTGTTCAACCTGGTGCCGGCGTTCCCGATGGACGGCGGGCGCGTCCTGCGCTCGCTGCTCGCCATGCGGCTGCCCTACGCGCGTGCCACGCGCATCGCCGCACAGATCGGCCAGGGCTTTGCCATGCTGTTCGCGGTGGCGGGCCTGTTCGTGCTGCGGAGCCCGCTCATGGTGTTCGTGGCGCTGTTCGTGTTCATGTCCGCGGGCGAGGAGCGCGCCATGGTCGCGAGGCGCTCGGCGCTCTCCGGGCTGCCCGTCTCGGCCGCCATGGTCACGGCGTTCATGTCGCTCGAGACCCGCCACGAGCTGCAGTACGCCGCCGACCTCATGCTCGCGGGCGACCAGCAGGACTTCCCGGTGCTGGAGGGCGGACGCTACCTCGGGATGCTCGCGCGCAAGGACCTGATCAAGGGGCTGCGGGAGGAGGGGCCCACCGCGCCCGTCGGCCGCGTCGTCTTCACCGACCTCGAGCCGGTCGACGCCGCCTGGCCGCTCGAGCGTGCGTGGCAGGTCATGCGGGCGAGCGGGCACTCCGCGATCCCGGTCGTGATGCGGGGCCAGCTCGTGGGCCTGCTCACGCTCGAGAACATGAGCGAGCTGCTCATGGTGCAGGAGGCGCGCCAGCGTCACGCGGGGGTCGCCTGATCCGAAGGTTGCGGATGCACCAGTGGCACGTGCGCTGGATCCTGCCGCTGGTGGTGCTGGTGGCCGGGTTCGTGCTCTGGCGGAGCGCCGGCGCGTTGCACTGGCGCGATCTCGCGCCCGGGCTCGAGTTCGTCACCATCCGCGGCGAGCCCTACTGCCGGAGCGGCTCGACCGCGATCGCCGTGCTGCGGCTGGATCCCGAGCGCGTGCGACTGCGCGTGCACCATTTCTCGCAGGCGGGCGGCAAGCCGCTCGACGTGGTCGAGTGGCAGCGCTTCACCGGCGCGCTCGCCGTGTTCAACGCCGGTCAGTTCTACCCGGACTGGCGCTACATGGGCCTGCTCGCGAGCGGCGGGCAATGGCTGTCACGCCGGCCGCATCCCGGCTACCACGCGATGCTCGTCGCCGACCGGCACGGGCCGGGGCTCGGCGCGCGCGTGCTGGACCTGTCCGACGACCCGAAGCAACCCGACTCGCTGGGCTGGAACGAGGTGGCGCAGTCGTTCATGCTGTTCGACTCCACCGGCGCGTTGCGCGTGCGGCGCAGCGACAAGGTCGCGAACCGGACGCTCGTCGGCGAGGACCGTCACCACCACCTGCTGGTGATGGTCACCGAGGGCGCCTACTCGCTCTCGGACATCGCCTGGGTGCTGCAGCACTCGCGGCTCCAGCTCAGGCAGGCGATGAGCATGGACGGCGGGCGCGAGTCCGAGCTGGTGATCGTGCGCGGCGCGTTCCGTTACGCGTCGTTCGGCGCCTGGACCGGCGAGGAGGAGCATCCGACCACGCCGTTGTCACGCGCGCCATTGCCGTGCGTGATCGGCGTCGAGCTGCCGTGAGGCCCGCGCGAGGGTTTCCCTGTGCGGTGTGCGGCCGGCCCGTGACGCGGCGGCCGGCGGACGCCACGCGCCCGCGGCACATCACCTGCCCGCGCTGCCGCTACATGATCTACGACTACCCGCGCAGCGCGGCCGGGATGCTCGTGGTGAAGCGCGGCCACGTGCTGCTGCTCGAGCGCGCGCACGCGCCGCGTGTCGGCTTCCTCGACGTGCCGGGCGGGTTCGTGGAGGCGGGCGAGTCGCTCGAGGGCGCGGCACGGCGCGAGCTGCGCGAGGAAACCGGGCTCACGCTCGGGCGCGCCGCGTGGCTCGGCTTCTACTGGGATACCTACTTCATCCGTGGATTCGGAAGGTTCCCGGTGATGAACTTCTACTACGCCGGGCACTGGCGGCGGGGCGAGCCGCGAGCCGCCGACGACGCCGCGAGCGCGGCGTGGGTGCCGATCACCGCGCTGCCGGGCCTGAGGAAGCGCTTCGCGTGGGCGCACATGACGGCGCTGCTGCGGGACCTCGCGAAGTGGGCGCGCTCCGCGCGGAGCTGAGAAACCCCGCGCAGGGAGTACCCACGGCGTGTATGCTCGCGCCATCGAACGACCGCCCCACTCGAGCAACAGGAGGACCGTGACATGAACCCGCCCCAGGAGCAGGCGACGCTCGCCGGCACGCCCGCCGGCACGGCGCCCACGATCAAGATCTTCGTCGGCGGCCGCTGGGTGGACTCCAGCGCCAAGACGACCGGCGAGGTGCGCAACCCCGCCGACAACACGCTGCTCGCGCGCGTGCCCATGGGCGGCGCGGACGACGTGGACCGTGCCGTGAAGGCCGCGCTCGCCGCGTTCCCGGGCTGGCGCGCCACGCCCCCGGTCAACCGGGTGCGGCCCATGTTCAAGTTCCGCGAGCTGCTCGAGAAGAACTTCGACGACATCGCGCGCGTCGTGACCCGCGAGCACGGCAAGACGCTCGACGAGTCGCGCTCCAGCGTGCGCCGCGCGATCGACAACGTCGAGCTGGCGTGCGGCATCCCGTCGCTCATGCAGGGGCTGGGGCTCGAGGACATCGCGACCGGCATCGACAGCCAGTACTTCCGCCAGCCGCTCGGCGTGTTCGCGGCGATCACGCCGTTCAACTTCCCGGCCATGGTGCCGATGTGGTTCCTGCCGCACGCCATCGCCTGCGGCAACACCTTCATCGTCAAGCCCAGCGAGCGTGTGCCGCTCTCGCAGGTGAAGATGTTCGAGCTGCTGCACGAGGCCGGCTTCCCCGAGGGCGTGGTGAACCTCGTGCACGGGGCGAAGGACGCGGTGGACGCGATCCTCGACCACCCCGGCATCGCCGGCGTGTCGTTCGTCGGCAGCTCGCCGGTGGCGCACTACATCTACCGGCGCGGGGCCGAGAAAGGGAAGCGCGTCCAGGCGCTGGGCGGCGCCAAGAACTTCGTGCTGGTGATGCCCGATGCCGACCTCGCGCGCGCGGCGGCGGTCTCGACCGAGTCGTGCTTCGGCTGCGCCGGCGAGCGCTGCCTGGCGAACTCGGTGGTGCTGGGCGTGGGCGAGGCGTACGACGTCATGAAGACGAAGCTGATCGAGGAGGCGAAGCGCATCCGCGTCGGCGACGGCCTCGAGCCGGGCGTCACCATGGGACCGGTGATCACCGCGGCGCACCGCGAGAAGGTGCTCGGCTACATCGAGAAGGGCATCGCCGAGGGCGCCACGCTCGCGCTCGACGGCCGCGCCTACAAGCACCCGAAGCACCCGGAGGGCTACTACCTCGGCCCCACGATCTTCACCGACGTCAGGCCCGACATGGTGATCGCCCGGGAGGAGATCTTCGGCCCCGTGCTGTGCGTGATGAAGGCGAACACGTTCGACGAGGCGGTGGAGATCGTGAAGAAGCACGAGCTGGGGAACGCCTCGAGCATCTTCACCTCGAGCGGCAAGTACGCGCGCGAGTACCGCTGGCGCGTGGAGCCGAGCATGCTGGGCGTGAACATCGGCGTCGCGGCGCCGATGGCGTTCTTCCCGTTCGGCGGCGCCAAGGGCAGCTTCTTCGGCGACCTGAAGGCACACGGCCGCGACGCGATCGAGTTCTACACCGACAAGAAGGTCACGATCACGCGCTGGTTCTAGGGTCTCGCAGCATCGTTCACGGCCGCGGGCTCGTGCCCGCGGCCGTCTTCGTCGGTGGGTTCGGGTCGAGCACGATCTCCACGTCCGCGCGGTCGCGGAGCATCGCGATGCGCACCCCCGAGCGCCACTTGCCGAGCGCGCCCGGCGTCGCGGGTGAGACGCGATACCCCTTGAGCCGGATCAGCAGGTCGACGGTCTCCGGCGGCAATCCTTCGATGGCGAACCGGC
>DATLUU010000484.1:0-14183 GCA_035577885.1 Verrucomicrobiia bacterium | reverse complement strand
GTTTGGGTACCATTGGGAGATTGGTAGGGAGTTATAGTTGAGCGGCTGACGCGTTCGCCGCCGAACACTTTTCTGTGGCAGTATGTGGTGTATGATTGGCTTGGTTGTGGTCTTGTTGCACGTGCTCTCGGTGTTCTGGTTGGTCGTGGGCATCGTCGGCCGCGACGTTTGTTGGTGGCACGCGGCGCGGGCCGCGGACCTGCCCGCGCTGCGGACGATCGCGGCGCTCGCGAGCTCCTTCGACCGCCGCGCGGTACAGCCGTCGACGTTCGTGGTCCTCGTCACCGGGCTCGCCGCGGCGGGACTTCGCGGCCACCGGATCTTCGGGTTCCCCCGCGGCGAAGGGCCGGTGTGGCCGTTCGCCGCGCTGCTCATCTACTTGAGCATCATCCCGGTGATCGTGTTCGTGTTCCTGCCCAAGGGGCGCGTCTATCGCGTCGCGCTCGCCGAGGCGGAATCGCTCGGGCAGGTGACGTCCGCCCTGCGCGCCGCGATCGCGGACCCCGCGGTGATGGCGGCGCGTGGCTACGAGTTCGCGATGATCGCGGTGCTCGCGATCCTGATGATCGTGAAGCCGTTCTGACTCAGCCCTGGACCTGGGTCACCAGCCCGGTGTCGAGGTCGAGCAGGAAGTGGTGCGTGCCGTTGACCACGAGCGGCACCAGGTGCGTGCCGTTGAACGTCACCACCACGTGCGCGGTGAAGTGCTCGCTGATGCTGCCGCCGCCGGCCCCCTCGATCTGGCGGTTCACGTCCAGGTCCCAGGTGCCGTTGCCGCTCGCGGGGTAGTTCTGGGCGATGGGCTTCGCTTCCACGACGTTGGCGAGCGTGCCGGTGGAGTGCGTGAGCCCGGTGACCGAGCCGCTGGGCCCGGTCGCCGACCAGCTCAGCGTATCGTTGCGCGTGGCGTTCGTCGTCAGTTGGCCGGTGCTCTGGTCGATGCCCGACAGATCGAGCACGCCGCCACTGTTCAGCGTGCCCGCGCCGTTCGCCCCGGTCACGGTGCCCGCGCCGTGCGAGTCGGCGTGCAGTCGCACCGTGGTCGCGGGGTCGTAGCTCGGCTGCTCGTTCGAGCCGGCATCGAACCAGTGGACGGCGAGCGTCCACACGACGCTCCCGCTCGTGATCGTGGTCTCGGCCGCCGCGGGGGCGACGAACCGCCCGTGCATCGTGCCGGTGGAGCGCGGATCGCCGGCGACCATCGAGGCCGGCACCGGAGTCGGCTCCGTGCCCGCGTAGACCATCATGCCCACCTCGATCGCCGCCTCGTTCGACTGCGCGTTCGAGATCGCGTTCAACGGTGCCGTGACGTTCTTCGCGCAGCCGGCCAGCGCCAGCGCGCCGAGCGCCAGGAACAGGCTGGCCGCCAGGGCCAGCCGCGAGCGGCGGTTCACGATGCCTCCTTATATAGGGCAAGTCCGATGGGCACGTCGAGAGCGCGCGGTGGAGGTTGCAACCGCGGTGCCATGACGCCCGCGGGCGTACGCCGGTCGGGCGCCCGGCAAGTCGTTGTCCGACACCCCCGACCGGAACCGCGGGCGGCCTGACATCACTCGTTCCGCGGGTGGGAGATTGCGCCTTGCACGGTTCGCGGAAGCGAGTTGGCCATCGGCCTGCGACCGGGGCATCATCGCCGCCCGTGCGAACCGACCCTCGTCGCCTCCGTGTCTGGCACCTCGCGATGGTGGCGCTGACCGTGCTCGTGATCCCGGCTTCGCTCGCACACGCGCAGGGAAAGCCCACGGCGTCGGACATCCTGCAGCTTCGGGTCAGCCAGATGCGCGAGGGGGTGCCGCTCCAGGTCCGTGGCGAGACGATCGCTTCCACGGTCGTCCTGCCCGACTTCTATGAGCGCCGCGGGTTCCGGCCGGCGTGGACTGGCGCCCGCGAGCGCCAGGACCTGCTCGCGACGCTGCGCACGTGTGAGAGCGACGGGCTCGACCCCGCCGACTACCACGTCGCGGATATCGAAGCGCTCCTGCGTGCGCCGGACAGCCCCGAGAACGACGCCGACATCGACCTGCTGGCGACCGACGGCGTGGTCCGGCTCGCGTACCACTTGAGGTTCGGCAAGGTGGACGGCAGGACGATCCTGCCCGACTGGGGGTTCCAGCCGGAGGAGGAGGCCGCGTTGCGCGAGGACCCGGCCGGGGCGCTGGAGCGGGCGGTCGAGAAGCATGAGGTCGCGGCCGCGCTCGACGCGATGCGGCCGTCGCAGTGGATGTACACCGGGTTCCGCCACGCGCTTGCGAGCTATCGCGCGATGGCGTCGTCGGGCGGGTGGAAGCGCCTCCCGGAAGGGCCGGTGTTGAAGCCGGGAGCGACCGACGCGCGGCTCCACGCGCTCGAGGCGCGGCTCGCGATCGAGGGCGATCTCACCTCGGCGCCGCGGGCGAGCGTCGCGACGTACGACTCGGTGCTCGTCGCCGGCGTGCGCCGCTTCCAGGAGCGGCACGGCCTCCAGGGCGATGGCATCGTGGGCGCCACCACGATCCGCGAGTTGAACGTCCCGGTCGCCGCACGGATCACGCAGCTCCGCATCTCGCTCGAGCGAAGTCGGCTGCTGCTCCACGGCCTGCCGGAGCGCTTCGTGGTGGTCAACATCCCCGCCTTCCGCGCGCTCTATGTCGAAGCGGGCCGGGCGCAGCTCATCTCGAAGGTGATGGTTGGCAAGCCTTACACGCAGACGCCCATCTTCCGCGCCGACATGACGTACGCCGTGCTCAATCCGTCGTGGACCATCCCGCCGGGGATCATGCGGCGCGACGTGATCCCGGGGATGAAGGCCGATCCACGGTACCTGGAGAAGAAGGGCTTCGTGAAGGTGGGGAACCAGATCGTCCAGCCGCCCGGACCGGACAACGCGCTCGGCCGGATCAAGCTCATGTTCCCGAACACGCACGCCGTCTATCTGCACGACACGCCCCACCGCGAGCTGTTCGCGTCCGATGCGCGCGCGTTCAGCAGCGGCTGTATCCGGGTGGAGAAGATCGAGGAGCTGACGGCCCTCGTGATCGGCGATCCGGTGACGTGGTCGCGCGACAAGCTGGACTCCGCGATCGCCACGGGCAAGACGCGCAACATCACGCTCAAGCGCCGGCTGCCGGTGCTGCTCACGTACTGGACGGCGGTGGTGGATCGCTCCAACGGCAGGCCCCAGTTCTTCCGAGACGCCTACGATCGCGACCGGAGGTTCATCGCCGCGCTCGACAAGCCGCTGCGCGACTCGTCCCCGGAAATCCGTGTGAAATGGTGAGGCGGCGGGCGGCTGGTCACGGCGCCGGGCGCCATCCGTAACTCTTCGGGGATTCCCTGACCGTGGCCCGGCATCCGACGGGACAGGCCCCAGGATGAGCGTCCCCTCCTCGGGGGCCGTGATCCACCCGTGTCGAGCGAGGAGAGCGCCATGTCGAGAACTTCCGGTGTCCTGTCCCTGGTCGTCGTCGTCGGACTGCTGGCGGCGTTGCTTGCTTCCTGCAAGAGCAATTCCTCGAGCCCGGGCTACGGCAACACCGGGGGCGGAGGGGGCGGTGGCGCACTGGAGTTGAACGGCAACCTGCCGTCGAGCGGCAACACCTACTCGCACCTGTTCAACACCGCGGGCACGTTCAACTACCACTGCACGATCCATCCCACCTGCACGAGCCTCGCGGGAACGATCGTGGTCGTGGCCGCGGGGACCGGCATCCAGAACTCGACGCTGGCGATCTCGCAGAGCGGCGGCAGCAGCGGAACCTACGCCACGTGCTCGGCGCTCTCGGTCTCGCGCGACACCGTGCACGTGGGCGACACGGTGACGTGGACCAACAACAGCCCGGTGCCGCACACGGTCGTCAGCCAGTAACGGCAGGCTCAGCGATCATTTCTTCTTCTCGCCCGGCTTCTGTTCTCGCGCGGGTGCCGGGCGTGCCCCGGGGTTGGCGCGCGCGCGGCCGCGGAACTCGCGCTCGAGATTCCCGGGCGCGGGACCGACCGGCGGCGGGGCCGGTCGCGGCGGCTCGACGCGCGGCGGCTCGGTGCGCGACGGCCCCTGCGCCGGGAGCGGGCGCTGGAACCGTGGCGGCCAGTTCTGCGTCGGCTCCTTCCGCGATGCTCCGCCCGGGTGAGCTGCGGGCGGGGCCGGCGGGTTCACGTCGCGAGGCGCCGGATGCCACGTGCGCCCCTGGTTCACCTTCCAACCGCTGTCCTCGCGCCGGTACACCTTGCCGTCGCGTCCGGCGAACACGTTGTTCGGCAGCTTCTCGCGCGTCACCGGCGGCGCGATCGTGGGGCGCCCGGGCAGCGGCCGCGCCGTGCGATCGACGCGCGGCAGATTCGCGGTGCGGCGGTAGAGGTTCATGGGCGCGCGCTCGACGGGGATCGCCGCCACGCGCAGGTCGCGCCGCGTGCGGATCATCGTGCCGTCGCGAGCGATCAGCGGACGGCGGAAGCCGGCGGGACCGAGCCAGCGCGGTGGATCGAGCACTCCCTTGTACCTGGTGGTGCTCGAGTGCCAGGCGAAGCCGACGTGCAGGAACCCGCTGCCGTAGGTGAACCCGAAGCTCCAGCGGCTGAGCCAGGGGTTGTAGCGCGGGAACAGGCCCCACGTCCACGGTCGCGGATAGAAGTAGCGGGGGCCGAGCCACGGCCGGTAGTGATAGCCGGTCCCGAACACCACCGTGCCGTAGTATGGATAGCAGCCGAGGTAGCCGGGCAGGTAACCGAAGTACACCCACTCCGGCGTCACGTCGTAGACGTAGACGTAGCGGACGTCGTACACGGGACAGCTCGGCGGGATGTCGTCCACACCCACGGGTCGATCCACGCTCACCTGCCACGGGCCCTGGGGATCGCTGGCCACGTACCAGACGCCCTGGTCGCATGCGTAATAACGACCGTCGGCGAGGATCACCTGCGCGTCCGAGTTGACCGCGTACGCGAGGCGCGATCCGGGGATGGGCTCGAACTGCGGCTGCCCGTCATACGTCGCCTTGAAGTCGGAGGCGTCGCGGCGGATCGGGCTCGTCTGCGGGATCTCCGCGTCGGCGATCGCGTCCTCGGCCTCGGGCGTGCCCGCGACGCTGGCCCGGAGGTGCGCCTTCGGGGAGCCGGGAGGGATGCGGGAGAAGCTCGTGGGTAACCCATCGCCACGGATGAACGTCCATGGGCCCGCGGTCGACTTGGCCCAGTACCAGCGACCGGCCAGCAGCACGTAGATCCGCTGCGTGCTCACCTCGCGGACGACGTCGCTCTCCGTGTTCGTCACGTAGAGCAGCTCGTCCTCCACGAGGGGCGCGTACTTCGCAGCGCCGTCCGTCGAGATCAGCTCCGTGGGCTCGGTCGCCGTGACCACCAGCGGCGGCGTGCCCTCGATCTGGTCCGCGGCGCTGGTGTCGGGCGGCACCACGGCGCGCACCGCGGCGGGCGGCTCGGGAATCACGCTCCACGGCCCACGCGGCTCCTTCGCCTCGTACCAGAGGTTCGCCCCGTTCAAGTAGTACATCCGGCTCTTCGGGTCGTGCACGACCGCGTACGGCGTGTTGACGACGCGTTCGAGCGGGGTGCCCTCGATCTTCTCGAGCGCCGGGGCGCCGTCGTAGGGCACGAGGATGGCGCGCGCCTCGATGAAGACGATGTGCGGCGGCAGCGTGTCGAGACCGGCGACGCTGGCCCGCGCCCTTTCGGCGGACGCGAGACCCGCCTGCAGCTCCTCGAGCGAGCCGGAGAGGTCCCAGCGCGCGGCCTCCGCCTCGACCAGGTGCTCGTAGCGGCTCTCGTCCGCGGGAGTGGTCCCGGGAAGGCGCACCTTGGTGACGTCCAGGTTGCTGGGTGTGACCGTGCTGCTGTCCCGATCGATCGCGACGCGCTCGGTGAACCACATCACGCCGAACGCGGGTTCCGAGCTGCCGGGGCGCTGGAGCGAGAACGCGAGCCGCCCGGTCAGGACGTCGCCGTTCAGCGTCTCGGGCTGCGGCTGGTAGATGATGAACGTGCCGCTCGTGGAATCGAACTGCCGTGGCCACACCGAGTCGGCGCGAACGCGGGCGGGGAGGAGCAACACGACCGCGGCGAGAATCCCGGCGAGGCTGCGGGTATGGACCCGCCGCGCGAGGGTGGGTCGCATCATTAGGAGGCTCCGTTGCCCTTGGCGGCCGGCGACTGCTCGTACTCCTTGAGCTTGCGGTACAGGCTCCGCTCGCTGATGCCGAGGATGTCGGCGGCCTGGTGGCGGTGGCCCCGGCACTCCTCGACGACCTGAAGAATGTACGTGCGCTCCATCTCCTCGAGCGTGGGCCGGCTGCCGTCTTCCAGGGCATTCGGCGCCGCCTGCTCGTGACGGACGTTGAGCGGCAGGTGCTCGGGCTCGATCTCGCCCGAGTCGCAGAGGATCAGCGCGCGCTCGATCACGTTCCTGAGCTCGCGCACGTTGCCGGGCCAGGCGTAGCGCTGCATCACCCGCATCGCCGCATCCGACACCCGCACACCGCGCTTCTTGGCGAGCGCGGAGGTACGGACGAAGTGATCGACCAGGAGGTGCAGGTCCTCGCGGCGCTCGCGCAGCGCCGGGATGTAGAGCGAGAACACGTCGAGGCGATAGAAGAGATCCTCGCGGAAGCCGTGCTCGCGCACCATCTGCTCCAGCGAGCGGCTGGTGGCGGCGATCACGCGCACGTCCACGCGGATGTCGGTGGTGCCGCCGAGTCGCCGGAACGTGCCGGTCTCGAGCACGCGCAGGAGCTTCACCTCGAGCGGCGGCGTCAGCTCGCCGATCTCGTCCAGGAACAGCGTGCCGCCGTCGGCCACCTCGAACAGGCCGCGTTTGCGCTGGATGGCATCGGTGTAGGCGCCGCGCTCGTGGCCGAAGAGCTCGCTCTGGAGCAGGTTCTCGTGCAACGAGGCGCAGTCCACGACCACGAACGGCTGCTTGGCACGCAGGCTCCGGCGGTGGACGGCGTTCGCGATCAGCTCCTTGCCCACGCCGCTCTCGCCGCGGATCAGCACCGTGGCGTCGGTTTCCGCGACACGCGCGACCAGATCCAGCAGCTCCATCACCGGCGGGCTCTGGCCGATGAAGCCGTCGGTCGCGCGCACCCGCGCGACCTCGCGCTCGAGGGCGAAGTGGCTGCGCTCGAGCGCCTCCTTCTGCAGCGCGTTCTCGAGCACCGCGAGCAGCGCTTCCATCTTGAACGGCTTGCTCAGGATGTCGGCGGCGCCCTGCTTCATGGCGCGCACGGCCTCCTCGCTCGCGGCGTCGGGGGTGAGCACCACGACCTCGGTCGTGGGCGAGCTGTCCTTGATCTCGGTGAGGAGATCGAGCCCGCTGCCGTCTGCGAGCCGGACGTCGAGCACGATCAGCCGGAACTGCCGCGAGCCGAGGAGACGCCGGGCCACCGCCAGGCCGGCGGCCGTCTCCACGTGGTATCCGGCGCGCGCCAGATCGGCGCCCGCGTGGCGGCGGAACACCTCGTCCCCGTCCACGAGCAGCAGTGCGATCTCGCTCATCCCGCGCATCCTTTCCCTGCCGGTGACGCGATCGATCCCACGCGCGCCGGCGGTTCGGGGGAGAGCATCGCCCAGAATGGCAGCCCGGCCGAAGTAGACGAAAGGATACCCCAATCCTCCTACGCCAGCTTCGATCGCGGCATGCGAAGCAGCGCCAGGAGTCCGATCGCGAGCCCCACCCATGCAGCCTCGAGCCCGGGCCGCAGCGCCAGCGTGACGTGCGCGGCCGCGGGCACGGACACCGACTCCTGCGCGAGCCCCGGGATCACCAGCGCCACGCGTCCATGGTCGGCATCCATCCCGGCGACGACGATGCTGCCCACGCCATCGACCACGACCGGGATCGGCTCCTCGCCCTTGGACGTGGCGCGGACGGCGGGGGAGATGGTGGAGGAGGCACCCGCGCGCGACACCGCGATGTCGGCGTACATGTGCACCGGCGTTCCCGCTTCGATGCGGAACTTGACGAAGCGGAGGCTCGCCCCGGCCACCGACACCGAGTCGCCCTTCGCCAGCCACACCAGGGGATGCTGTGCCGCCGCCGTGCTGTCGATGCCGTGGAGGATCCCCACGGGCCCGGTGAAGAGCTTCCCGAACGGCACGTGCGCGGCAGCGCCCGAGGTCGAGGACACCGGCAGCATCGGGCGCGCGTCGAGCTGCCAGCGGCCGTTCGTGACGTCCACCTCGATCGCACCGTCGTCGGACCCGCGCCACGCGATCATGTAGCCGAGCGTGTCCGCGACGGCCCCTTTCGCCACCGGCATGTCACCGGCGCGCGCACCGCAGCAGGCGAGCGCGGTGCCGACAGCGACGAGAGCCGCCCCGCTGGCGAGCAGCGCGGGCCGCCAGGCTCCCGCGCGAGCGAGCCGGACCACCGCGATGAGCGCCGGCGCTAGTGCGGCGCCGCCCAGCGCCACCGCCGTCACCGGCAGACCACCGCGCAGTCCCAGGAACGCGACCATCGCGGCTGCGATCGCGCCGCCGATGGCGCTCGCCGAGACGACCGAGACCGTGCCCGCGCCGGCCGCGACCAGCGCCGGCGACAGGGCCAGCACCGCCATCAAGGCGGCGATCGCGACCGCGATGCTGCCTCCGAGCCGTGGGTCCTGGAGCGGCGGGGCGTGGAGCACGGAGGCGGTCCACGCCTGCGGGAGCGCCACCGACGCGAGCGCCAGGGCGCTGGCCGCGAGCAGCGACCATTCCGTCACGTGCGTGAGCCGTGCGGCGGCGAAGCGATCGGCGGCGACACGAGCGATCGTCGCCAGTGCGGCGACTCCGACGGCTCCGGCGGTCATGGGTTCGAGCGCGGACATGGCGCGGCCTCCGTTCATGCTCGGTGTCGCTGTCGTGGTCGCGGCGCAGTGTGCCATTTCGTCCGCCACGGCGCGCGTGTGGAGGCATGGTACCTAAGTAGCTCTTCTGCCATCGTGTCATGTCGTGTGACATTCCGACATGAAGCCGGCGATGGGATAGGTACTTCCACTCATGGTAAGTCGGTGCAGCATCCCCACTTGAAATTTATCGAAGCCGTTCCGCGCTCGGCATGTCACTTGCCTTGGTGAGTTCCGAAGAAGTCGCGATGCTCAGAGATTCGAACGCCGCTCATGGCCCTGTACCGACGGAGGCACCATGAAACGGGACACCTGGACGTCACGCCCGATGCCGGTCGCCTGCACCGTCGGATGGCGTGCCTGCGTCTGGTGCGTGGCGTTCGGGGTCCTGGCTGGACACCCGGCACAGGCCGGGTCCACGGCTGCGCACGACCCGGCGCTCGAAACGTCGGTCGTCCAGTACGTGGGCAGCGGAGGGGCCCTGCTCTCAGGGCCCCTCGGCATCGCCGTCGACACCGCCGGCCGCGAGATCGTGGTCGCGAACACGGGCGGGAGGCGGATCGAGTTCAACGACTTCCAGGGCCGTACGCGCGGCGCGGTCGCGCACGCGGTGCCGGACGAGAACGGGCGCCTCGTGGACGGGCAGCCACGCTCCCTGGTCGTGGCGGCGCACGGCGACATCTATGTCAGCGATCTCTCGGTCCCGTACGTGGACCATCTCGATTTCCGTGGCCGCTCACTCGGCCGCATCACGCTGCCCTCGCCGGATGACCGGCTGGAGACGGGTGGCGCTGGTGCGCTGGCCCTGGCCGCGGACGGCCGGTTGTTCGTCGCGTCACGCGCGCGCGCCGGCCGTATCTATGTGTTCGACGCAGACGGCCAGCGGATCGGCGCCTGGGGAGAAAGAGGCGCGCGACCGGGGCAGCTCTCGGCGATCACCAGCCTCGCGATCCGGGGGGACAGCGAGGTCGTGGTCGTCTGCGTCGACACCGAGCTCGGCGTGCAGGTGTTCGACACCGCGGGCCACTACCGGAGCGGGTTCGGCGTCCATGACATCGGCATGGGCCACTTCTCGCAGCCGACGGGTGTCACGGTGGGGAGCGACGGCCGCATCTGGGTGATCGACAGCGTGCGGGCGAACCTCCAGGTGTTCGATCGCGCGGGAACGTACCAGGGCGCCGTCGACGGCAACCTCGATACCGCCCCGTGGCTCTACCCGAGCGCGCTCTCGGGCGATGGGCACGGGCTCCTGGCGATGTCCGAAGCCGGTGGCAATCGGCTTCGCCTGCTGTGGTTGCAGCAACCGGTCACGACGATGGAAACAAGAGACACGGGAAAGTAGGCCACACGCATCTTCGCAGTCGTCTTTCACTGGAAGGAGACCACCATGAAACGCCTGTCTGCACTCCTCACCGGCCTGTTCCTGGCCGGCGCGGTGACGATCGCCGCGGCAGGCGACTTCCACACCGGGGCATCGCTCAACTGCTCCGATTGTCACGTCGCACATTCGAGCCAGCAGCACGGCTACAGCACGACCGGCCTCTTCACCCCGATCGGGACCGGCGGGCCGTTCACGAACCTGCTCCGCGACGAGGAAGTCAAACTCTGCCTGAGCTGTCACAACAACCAGTCGTTCGCCCCGGACGTGTTCGGCGCGAACGGCGGCACGGCCGGCCTGCGCCAGGCCGGCGGCCTGAACGCGCTCGCCGGGCACGGGCTCACGAACGACCCGGGCTTCGACGAGATCAACGGCCACACGCTCTACTCGACGTCGGCCCCACCGGGCGGCGCGAGCAGCGCGTACGTGCCGGGACCCGAAGGGCTCGTGTGCACGAACTGCCACGCGCAGCACGGCACGACGAACTACCGCAACCTGCTCAACCGCGGCATCTTCACCGGTGACACGCTGAGCTACGCGGTGGGCACGAACGACCTCACCAAGGACGTCTACGAGCGTGGCGCCGGCCAGTACACGGAGACCGACATCGACTTCAACGAACCCGACACGCGGAACAGCCGTTACGGCCAGTGGTGCCAGAACTGCCACGTCGACTTCCATGGCAAGGGCGGCGACGCCAACATGGGCGGTGCGGCGGGTGGAGTCGGCGCCACGAACGCAACGCCGTGGAAGCGCCACCCGGTGGCGGACGTGAACATCGGAACGCCGGGCGCGACGTTCATCTCCAGCCTCGCGCGTTACGCGGGCCTCACGAACAAGGTGAAGGTGATGGACTCCCAGGGCCTGTGGCAGGGCACGGGGACCAATACGACGCTGACGCCGTCGTGCATGAGCTGCCACAAGGGCCACGGCAACAGGAACGCCTTCGGCCTCATCTTCATGAACGGCACCGGCACGCGGACGGAAGAGGGCGACGGCGGCGTCTACAAGGATCTCTGCCGCCAGTGCCACTCGCAGGGCGGTTGATGGCGTAGGATGGAAACATGCGGTGAACTCAGGGCGGTGCGGGCCGAACGGTCCGCACCGCCCCGTCGCTGGGGCGGAGGTCGATCTTGGTGGACCTGGGGCGCTGGTCGCATGAGAGCTCCGGTCGCCGCGTGCGCCAGGGGCTCGCGCCGCGCCTCGTCGGGGCGGCGCTGCTCGCAGCGCTGGTGCTGCTCGCGCTCACGAGCGCGAAGCCGAGCAGGCTCCGGCTGCCACGCGACGTGAACGCGATCCGGCTCGCCACCGGGCTGAGCCTGCACCAGGGCGACTGCGACCGCTGCCACGGCATGCACGGTGAAGACCAGCCGATGGTCTACGCGAACGCACTCACCGGGCCCAACGACAACGCGCTCTGCTACACCTGCCACACCTCGCCCGGGCCGAGCCTCTGGAACGACCCGCTCTATCGCGCCACGTCACACGGCTCCGACCCGCTGATGGTGTGGCCGGGGCCCGACCCGCCGATGCGCATCGAGGCCGACGCGCCCACCAAGTGCCTGAACTGCCACGACCCGCACGGCTGGCTGAGCGGCGACAGCCTGGTGAAGCACCTCGCCCTCGCGCCGGAGGAGAAGCTCTGCCTCACCTGCCACGACGGCCACCCGGCCTCGACGGACGTGAGGAGCGAGCTGTCGATGCCGTTCCGCCACCCGGTGAGGGAGTACCACGAGCGGCACCAGGGGGCGGGGGAGTCGCAGCCCACGGATTTCGGCGTCGCGCCGCTCAATCGCCGCCACTCCGAATGCGAGGACTGCCACAACCCGCACGTGAGCCGCGCCGACGCCGTGGGCCGTCCGATCGGCTCGGACGCTTCCGCGACCACGCTCGGCGTGAGCCGCGTGGCGGTCCTGAACGGCATGGCGGGCGTGGCCCCGTCCTATACGTTCCTCGCCGGCGCGGACACGCTGACGCCGCCGGTCGCCGAGTTCCAGCTCTGCTTCAAGTGTCACTCGTCGTGGACCACGCAGCCCTCGGGCCAGAGCGACCTGGCGCTGCTCCTGAACCCGAACAATCCGTCGTTCCATCCCGTCGAGGCGGCGGGGCGGAACCCGGGCATCCAGGCGCCGGCGTTCGTGCCCGGCTGGGGCGCCGGCTCGCTCACGCGCTGCGGCAGCTGCCATGGCAGCGACCTGCCCGCGGTGCGCGGTGTCCACGGCTCGCTCTACCCGGCGATCCTGAGGAGGAACTCGGTCACCTCATCGGCCACGCACGCGTCGTCGCCGGACGAGCTGTGCTTCTCCTGTCACACCTACGGCGCCTACGCCGACCCGGCCGGCTCGCCGATCGAGCGCTCCGCCTCGCGCTTCAACGCCCCGGCGAGTCCCTACGGCCATGCCGAGCACGTGGGCACGGCGCAGGTGCCGTGCTTCGCCTGCCACGAGACCCACGGCTCGACGGGGCAGCCGTTCCTCATCGTCACCGGCCGCGTGCCCGGCCTCACCAGCTTCACGTCCAGCCCCACGGGCGGAACCTGCACGTCGACCTGCCACGTCGACGTGAAGACGTACGGGATCAACTATGCGCGATGAGCGGTCCCGCACGACCCTTGAAGGGTGCCACGCGCCCGCCGCGGCGCCCGCACGGGCGCTCGCCACGCTCGTGCTCGTTCTCGCCTTGGCGCCACCCGCGCGCGCGGAGGGCCTGTTCGGATCGCTCCAGGTGCAGGCCCAGCGCGTCGAGGACGTCGTGTACGTGACCCAGTCCGACGGCACTCTCGTGCCGCGCCGGGTCGCGCGCAGCCAATTCCTCCAGACCTACGACGTGAACCGCCGCGACTACCCGCGCGAGGACCTCCTCATCCACTCGTCGTTCCGCTTCACCGGCATCTCGTTCGCGAACAGCTCCAACTCGCTGCGCACGCCGGAGGGCAGCATCCGCGTCGTGCACCCGTGGGCGAACCTGTTCGCCTCGAGGATCGCCACCACGTCGAAGGTCGGGATCGGCGCCTCGGGCGCGGTCACGCCGGACACCGCGGCGGCGCTCACGGTGACGACGAAGCAGATCGAGGACCAGGTCGTGGCGCACGTCGCGCCGCCGCATTGGCCCGACCTCACCGCGTCGTGGCGGACGCGCGAGCGCAACGCCTCGGACCTCTCCCCGGGCGAGGAGAGCCGCGAGCGCATGGCACGGGCGTCGTACTACCGCGACCGGGGCTCGATCTACGTGGGCTGGTCCGATCACCACGTCGAGCGGAAGGTCGCGAACCCCGCGCCGCTGGACCAGAGCGTGGCGAGCGCCGGCGGGTCCTACCGGCTGTCGCCGCTCCCGCACACGTCACTCACCGCCCAGTACGACCTCACCGACACGCGCAGCGGCTTCACCGGGCAGCGCACGACGCGCACGCGCAGCGACGTCGGCGAGGTGACCGGCAACTGGCACCCGGCTCCCAAGCTCTCGGGCGACGTGAACGTGCTGTGGCGGCGTACCGAGTCCACGCAGCTCCTGCGCTCGGTGCAGAACGACTGGGAGACCGTGGCGCTCGGGACCTGGCAGCACTCGCGCGCCGCGCGCTTCAGCGCCGGGGGCGGGGCGCACACCGTCCTCGGGCTCGGCCGCAGCTCGGTGGTGAGCTACCTCACGGCGATCGCCTCCAGCGACGGCCGCGTACGCCGCAACTGCCAGGCGAACGGCCAGCTGTCGTGGACGCGGAACCTCGATCCGCTCCGCGGGCGCTACTCGGTGGGGATCGCGGGCGGCTCCACGCACATGGTGCTCGGCCCGCGTGCCGGACTCGACGGTACGCTGCAGCTCACCGCGAACGGCGACACCGCCTCGGCGAACGAGAAGACCTCCAGCACCTGGAACCTGCGCCTGAACCTGATCCCGCTCCGGAGTTTCACCGCGTCGGTGGGCCTGCGGAGCTTCCGCGTCGGACCGCGGTTCCTGCACGCGAATGCGGCCTCGACGACGCGCGGAGTCGATCTCAC
>DATLUU010000483.1:0-2696 GCA_035577885.1 Verrucomicrobiia bacterium | reverse complement strand
CGCCACGCCCACGCGTCCCTCCTCGCCGCGCGCCGGGATCGCGTCGCTGTCGTAGCCCATCTGCGTCGGCAGGTCGAACGCCACCGAGAGCCCGGTCTGGCCCTGCCCGAGCAGGAAGCGGAAGCGCTCGTTCGTCTGCCGCGCCGAGCCGAACCCCGCATACTGCCGCATCGTCCACAGCCGCGACCGGTACATCGCCGGATGGATCCCGCGCGTGTACGGCGGCTCACCCGCCGGCGGCGTGCGCTCGTCGAGATCCGCTGGAAGGTCCGCCGCCGAGTACGTGACGCGAACCGGCAGGTCCGAGGGTGTCGTTCTCGCCGAACCACCCTGACCGTCAGCGGGGCGGGAGCGGGGCGGCGCAGACGGGCGAGAGCGAAGCGACGGGTCCCGTCGAGGATAGCCCCGCTTCCGCCCCGCGGCAGCGGCAGGCGTCTCGGCCCCCGAGCCTGATCGCGACGACCGCCGCTTCACGCCGAGCCTCCCGAACCGCCAGACGAAGCCGGAACCACCCGGACCAGCGCCTGGCCCGCGGACACCGCAGCTCGCTCGGCGACCATGACTTCGCGCACCACGCCATCATGCGCCACGGCGAGCTCGTTCTGCATCTTCATCGCCTCGACCACGATCACCGCCTGCCCCGCCTTCACCGCGTCGCCGGCCTTGACCCTGACCGCGACCACGACACCGGGCATCGGTGCCGCAACCGTCTCGCCGCGCGACGCCGCGCGCCCACCGGACGCGGCCTGGAGCATCTTCTCGAGCGGGTGCTTGACCTCGACCGGGATCGTCATCCCGCGCAGCTCCACCTCGAGGCCTTCTTCAGCGGGCGACACGCGCACGACGTGCGAGCGGCCGTCGATCAGCAGCGAGTAGACCTCGCCGTCGGGGAGCCGCACGAAGTCGGCTTCGATGTGGCGGCCGTCGCTCTCGACCACGAGCTTGTCGCCGTCGGTGTGGATCGTCACCTCGGCCTCGCGACCCTCGAGCGTCACCCACAGCTTCAACGGCGGCTCCGCTCGCGCCCGAGCCATTTCCAAGCGCTCGCGGTACTCGCGCCCGTGGCGTCGCGTCCTCCCACCTGCACGCGCTGGCGCTCGGCGCGCTCGTGGAGTGCCGCGGCGAGCAGCGCGGCGTTCACCGCCTCGGGGCCGGGTTTCAACTCGGCGGGACGCCAGTGCTCCTCGAGGAATCGCGTCGACAACCGTCCCGCGGCGAACTCCGGGTGCAGCGCCAGCCAGGCATGGAATGCGAGGTTGTGGCGCGGGCCCTCGAGCACGAACTCGTCGAGCGCGCGCACCAGCCGCCGCCGCGCCTGCTCCCGGTCGGCGCCCCAGACGACGAGCTTCGCCAGCAGCGAGTCGTAGAACACGGGCACCTCGTAGCCGCGATAGATGCCGGAGTCGTTGCGGACGCCGGGCCCCTGCGGGAACTGCACGCGCTCGATCCGGCCCACGCTGGGGAGGAAGTTCCGCGCCGGGTCTTCGGCGATGATGCGCGCCTCCATCGACCAGCCGCGCGGCTCGGGCGGCGCGTCGCCGAACGACAGCTCGTCGCCCTCGGCGACGCGCAGCTGCTCGGCGACGAGATCGAGCCCGGTCACCATCTCGGTCACCGGGTGCTCGACCTGGAGCCGCGTGTTCACCTCGAGAAAGTAGAACTGCCGTGACTCATCGAGGATGAACTCGACCGTGCCCGCCGATCGATAACCCACCTGCTTCGCCACCCGGCAGGCCGCCTCGCCGAACGCGGCGCGGGTCTTGGCGTCGAACGCCGGGCTGGGCGTCTCCTCGAGCAGCTTCTGGTGACGGCGCTGCACCGAGCACTCGCGCTCGCCGAGGAACGCGACGCGACCGGTGCCGTCGGCGAGGATCTGCGCTTCCACGTGCCGCGGCCGCTCGATGTAGCGCTCCACGAACACGCGTTCGTCGCCGAACGCGGCCTTGGCCTCGCCGCGCGTCAGGTCCCACGCCGCGTCCAGCTCGGCGTCGCTCCGCACCACGCGCATGCCCTTGCCGCCGCCGCCGGCCGCGGCCTTGAGCATGAGCGGGTAGCCGATCTCCCTGCCGAAGCGCTTCACCTCGTCGCGCGAGCCGACCGGTCCAGGCGAGCCCGGCACGACCGGCACGCCGGCAGCCAGCGCCGCCGTCCGCGCCGCGAGCTTGTCGCCGAGCGCCGCGATCGTCTCCGGCGTGGGTCCGATGAACACGATGCCGGCCCTGGCGCACGCGCGTGCGAACGCCTCGTTCTCCGCGAAGAAGCCGTAGCCGGGGTGGATCGCGTCGGCGCGCACGCGCTTCGCCACCTCGAGCACGCGCTCCATGTTGAGGTAGCTCTCGCTCGAGGGCCCCGGCCCCACGAGGTAGGCCTCGTCCGCCATCAGCACGTGCAGTGCGGTGCGGTCGGGCTCGCTATAGATGGCGATGCCCGTGCGCCCGGTCTCGCGCAGCGTGCGGATGATACGCACGGCGATCTCGCCGCGGTTCGCGATCAGCACGCGTTGCAGGCGCGGCATCGCTACTCCAGCACCACGCACGCCACGCCCAGGCCGCCGTCGTGCGACAGCGTCAGGAACGAGCGCGTGGCGCCCATGGCATGGAAGCGTTCGAGCGCGGCACCCGAGAGTCTCAGGAGCGGCACGCGCCCGCCGGGCTGGATGACCTCGATCTGCGTCCAGCCGATGCCGCCGGCGATGC
>DATLUU010000482.1:0-2517 GCA_035577885.1 Verrucomicrobiia bacterium | reverse complement strand
CCAGGTCGGACGGAGTCTGCGGGACTCCCGCGCGCGAGAGATAGGCGGGCGCGGCCACCCACACGACGCGCATCGCGCCGAGTGGAATCGCCGTGAGGGCCGAGTCGGGCAGCGCTCCGATGCGCAGTGCGACGTCGTACCCCTCGTCGACGAGGTTCACGACGCGATTGCTGAAGAAAGCCTGCGCCGTCACGAGCGGGTTCGCGTCCAGGAACTCGAAGAGGAGCGGAGCGATGTAACGCTCGCCGAACAGCTCGGGCGCGGTCACGGACAAGTGGCCTTCGGGGCGGACGCGCCGACCCGTCACTGTCGCCGCGGCGTCCTCCACCGCGCTGACGACGCGGCGGGCTTGCACGAGGAAGTCGTCACCCGCCTCGGTGAGCCGCAGGGCGCGTGTGGTTCGAATGATGAGCCGAACGCCGAGCTCCTGCTCCAACGCCGCCAGGGCGCGCGTCGCCGTCGGCGCCGAGACGCGTCGCCGGCGCGCCCCTCCGATCAGGCTGCCGGCGTCGGCGATCGCCACGAAAGTCTTGAGGTTCTCCAGGAAGTTCATCGGGATTCTTTCACAATTTGAAATTATATCTTGAAAGTCGTGGCTATTCACGAAGACAGCGCCGAGCCCCATCCTCCGAGTCGCTCGCTCACACCCCACGGAGGATTCCCATGGCTCACCCGTCCGCACCGCTCCGACTCTACGGTTTCCCGCTCTCCGGCCACGCGCACCGCGCGCGCCTGTTCCTCTCGCTGCTCAGGCTCCCCTTCGAAGAGGTGTCCGTGGATCTCGCCAAGGGCGCGCACAAGCAGCCCGAGTTTCTGGCACGCAACGTGTTCGGCAAGGTGCCCGTGCTCGAAGATGGCGCGGTGACGATCGCGGACAGCAACGCCATCCTCGTCTACCTCGCGACGAAATACGACGACGCGCGGCGCTGGCTGCCCGTCGCGCCCGAGGTGCAGGCCGAGGTGCAGCGTTGGCTCAGCACGGCGGCCGGCCCTCTCGCGCACGGCCCCGCCGCCGCTCGCCTGAGCGAGGTTTTCGGCGCGCCGCGCAACCCCGCGCACGGCGAAGCCGCCAAGGATCTGTTCGCCACGCTGGAGCGCCATCTCGAGGGGCGCGAGTGGTTCGCAGCCGACCACGCCACGCTCGCCGATCTCGCGCTCTACACTTACACCGCACACGCGCCCGAGGGTCGCATCGCGCTCGACCCCTATCCGCGGCTGCGCGCCTGGCTGTCGCGTGTGGAGGGCCTGCCTGGCTTCGTGCCGATGGCGCGCGCCGGAGCGTGACAGGCTCGACGCCCAAGGGGCCGTTCCACGCCGGCGAGGTGGTTCTGCAAAGCGCCTCGGGGGTGAGGGAGCGCATGGCCGCGGTGGGCAACAAGGCCATCCGCGATTACATGCCGGACCAGCATCGCGAGCTCTTCGAGCGGCTGCCCACGTTGTTCGTGGGCGCGCTCGACGCTGACGGGCAGCCGTGGGCGACCGTACTGCACGGTCCGCCCGGCTTCGTCCTCAGCCCCGACTCCGGCTCGCTTCGCATGAGCAAGTACCCCGCGCCGGACGATCCGGCGCGGGCCGCGCTCCGCGTCGGTGCGCCGATCGGCCTGCTCGGCATCGAGCTTCACACCCGTCGACGCAACCGCGCCAACGGCTGGATAACAGCCGCCGAAGACGACGCTTGGAGCGTGCGCGTGCACCAGAGCTTCGGGAACTGTCCGAAATACATCCACGCCCGCGAGCCTCGCGCCTGCCCCGAGCGCACGCCGGAGCCGGCCGTGCGCGAGGAGCGACGCCTGAGCGACGACGCCCGCGCCCTCATCGCGTCGAGCGACACCTTGTTCATCGCGAGCACGAGCGCGGAGCGTCTGGTGCAGAACCAGCTGCTGACCGAGGCGGGAGCCGGCGTCGACATCTCCCATCGCGGCGGCCGCGTCGGCTACGTCGAGATCGTGCGTGGCGAGGAGGGCGACGAGCTCCGAATCCCTGACTACGTGGGCAATTCGATGTTCAACACCCTCGGTAACCTACTGGTCTGGCCGCTCGCCGGCCTGCTCTTCCTGGACTTCACGCACGGACACGTCTTGCAGCTCGCGGCGACGGCCTCGCTCAGTACCGACAAAGCGGAGCTCGAGCGCTTCCCCGACGCGCTCCGTGTCTTGACGCTCGCCGTTCACGGCGGCTGGCTGCGCCGAGCGGCCGTCCCCCTCACCTGGACCGCCCCGGAGCCCCCGCCGCAGTTCCGCGCGCCCCCGCGCGACAAGGAGCGCCCATGATCCGCGCCGACGATCCGTATCCTCGTCGGCTCGTGCCCGTGCTCGACACGCACATGGCGGTGGTCGACCTCGACGCAGGCCCCGGACCTGCGCTCGTCCTGCTGCATGGCAACCCGACGCACGCTTACCTTTGGCGCAACATCATTCCTCGCCTTCGTGGTGGGCGACGCATCATCGCTCCGGACCTCGTTGGCATGGGTGCGTCGGGCAAACCAGCGGTCGCCTACCGATTCTTCGACCACGCCCG
>DATLUU010000481.1:0-8430 GCA_035577885.1 Verrucomicrobiia bacterium | reverse complement strand
GGCATTGCTCGGCACCGAGACGCTGGAGATCGCGGGACACGTGGTCGAGGTGGAGATGAGCGCGCGCGTGTTCGACTTCGGTGCCGTCTCGCTGCGCGCGCGCATCGGCTCGCCTCCGGGCCTGGGATGGAGTGCGTTCGCGTCGTGGGGCGCGGTAGTGGGCGTCGCCCCGTGGGCGGACGTGTTCCCGCGCCTGCGCGACAAGCTGATCGCGCGCATCGCGCCCGCCATCGAGCAGCCCATGGTCTCGCCGCTCACCGAGGACTACACCGTGTTCCGCGTCCACCAGCTCGTGGACGGCAACGGTGCGCCGGTCCCGGCGGCGACACTCGAGGACTTCGACATCGCGCGGCTGCTGCTGGGCGAGCAGCGCCCGCTCGCGGCCTCGGCGCGGAAGGAGTTGTTGTCGCCACGCCATTCCTACTTCGAGGACGATCTCGCCGTGCTCACCTGGGGCGCGGCGCTCGTGGTCGAGCCCGTGCGCCACGACACCGACGTCCAGTACGTGCTCGAGTTCGCGAACGCCCAGCTCCTGGAGCTGCGCTGGTACGACGCCGTGCTCGACGCCGAGCTGCCCGCCATCCAGACGCTCCTGGTCCAGGCCCGGCAGGGCTTCCACCTGTTCGGCCGGCGCTACAGCCGGCTCCTCGAGCGGCTGCAGCGGCGCGTGGCGGACTCGGTGGAGCTGGTCGAGCGCGTGGAGAACTCGCTCAAGGTCACCGACGACGTGTTCCTGGCGCGCGTCTACGCGCGGGCGCTCGAGGAGTTCCGCGAGCGCGTGTGGCGGAGCGGGATCGACCGCAAGATGCGGATCGTGCGCGATACGTACGACATGCTGAACGCCGAGTCGATCGCGCGCCGCAGCGAGACGCTGGAGGTGGTGGTGGTGCTGCTCATCGCGCTCGAGATCGCGCTGGCGCTGTTCCGGCACTGACGCGATGGCGGCGCGCCCGGTCCTGATCTACGACGGCGAATGCGGGTTCTGCCGTCGCTGGGTGGAGCGCTGGCGCGCGGCGACCGGCGACGCCATCGAATACGCCACCTCCGCAGCGGCGGCGCGGCGCTTTCCCGACATCCCGCGGGAACGATTCGCGGAAGCCGTCGCGCTCGCCGAGCCCGATGGCCGCGTCACGTTCGGCGCCGAGGCCGTGTTCCGCGCGCTCGCGCTCGCGCCCGGGCGCGCGTGGCCGCTGTGGCTCTACGAGCACGTGCCGGGCGTCGCGGCGCTGTCGAACATCGCCTACAAACAGATCGCGAATCATCGCCCGTCCCTCTCGCGCGTGTCGGGCTGGCTCTGGGGACCGTCGCTGGTCCCGCCCGGCAACCGCTTCACGACGTGGGTGTTCATCCGGCTCCTGGCGCTGATCTACGCCATCGCGTTCACCTCGCTCGCCATCCAGATCGTGGGGCTCGTCGGCGGTGACGGCATCCTGCCGGCGCGCGACTGGCTCGCGGCCGTGCGCGCGCAGCTCGGGCCCGCGGGCCACTGGTACGTGCCGACGCTGTTCTGGTTCGGCGCCGGCGACGGCGCGCTCGTGGGCGTGTGCCTCGCGGGCACGGGGCTCGCGGCGCTGCTCCTGGTGGGAGTCGCTCCCCCGCTGGTGCTCGCAGCGTTGTGGTTCTGCTACCTCTCGCTCGTCTCCGTGGGCCAGGACTTCCTCTCGTTCCAGTGGGACTCGCTGCTGCTCGAAGCCGGCTTCATCGCCATCTTCCTCAGCCCCTGGCGGTGGTTCTCACGGCCCGAGAGCGATCCCGAGCCGCCGCGGCTCGCCCGCTGGCTCGCGCGCTGGCTCATCTTCCGGCTCATGCTCTCGTCGGCCGCGGCGAAGCTCGCGAGCGGCGATCCCTCGTGGCGACACCTCACCGCGCTCACGTACCACTACGAGACGCAGTGCCTGCCGCCGTGGACGGCGTGGTACGCGCACCACCTGCCGCTCGCGTTCCAGCGCTTCTCGTGTGCGTCGATGTTCGTGATCGAGGGCCTGGTCCCTTTCCTGTTCTTCGCGCCGCGCCGGCTGCGGTTCGCGGGCGCGCTCATCACCATCGGCTTCCAGCTCCTGATCGCCCTCACCGGCAACTACGGGTTCTTCAACTGGCTCACGATCACCCTCTGCGTGCCGCTCCTGGACGACCGCGTGTTCCGGCACGTGATGCCGGCGGTCATGCCGGTAACGGCCGCACGCGCGCCCGCCTGGCTCGTGCGCCCGATCGCCGTGGTGCTGCTCGCGCTGAGCCTCGTGCCGCTCTCCGACGTGCTCGGCTGGCCGCGCGCCTGGCTGGGACCGCTCCCCGCGCTCGAGCGCCTGTTCTCACCGCTCGACGTGGTGAACCGCTACGGGCTCTTCGCGGTGATGACCACGCGGCGGCTCGAGATCTCGATCGAGGTGAGCGACGACGGCGTGCACTGGCGCGAGTACCCCTTCCGCTGGAAACCCGGCCCGGTCGCGCGCAGGCCCGCGTACATGGCGCCCTACCATCCGCGGCTCGACTGGCAGATGTGGTTCGCCGCGCTCTCGGACTTCGGCCGCGACCGCTGGTTCATCGCCTTCTGCGCTGGGCTGCTCCGCGGCTCGACGAGCGTGCGCGCGCTCATGGATCGCGACCCGATGCCCGGATCGCCGCCGCGCTACCTGCGCGCGCTCGCCTACGACTACCACTTCAGCGACGCCGCCACCCGCAGGGCCACGGGTGCGTGGTGGACGCGCGAGCTCATCGGTCCCTATGGACCGCCGCTGATGCTCGAGAACGGGCGCCTGACGATGGCGCCGGTGGGTGGCTTGCCCTAGCTCCTCCGGCACACGTAGAGCACGTGCGGGTACGGGAGCACGTCGCGGATGGGGTGCACGCGCACGAGGAAGCCGAGCGCGCGCAGCAGGCTCGAGAGCTCGAGCACGGGCCAGTAGCGGATCGGCTCCATGCCGACCATGAGCCGGTCGAGCGCCAGCGTGAACAGCATCTTGTACGTGGGCTTGTCCGCGACGTCCTTGATGATCAGCGTGCCGCCGGGCGCGAGCCGCGCCGTGAGGCGTTCGAGCGTTTGCGCCACCGAGGCCTGCGGCAGGTGGTGCACGAGGTCCAGCATGTAGATGGCGTCGAACGTGCGCTCGTCGCGCCAGCGCAGCACGTCCTCGGCATGGTAGCTGGCGTTGGTGACGCCCAGGGCCGCCGCGCACCGCTTCGCCATCTCGATGCGGCGCGCATCCAGGTCGACGCCGGTGATGCGGCGCTCGGGGCCCATGATCGCGTAGTAGAGCGAGAAGAGCCCGAAGCCGCAGCCGAGATCCAGGATCTCGCCGCGCTCTGGGAAGTACTGACCGATCGCGTCCAGGAAGCTCTGGCGCAGGATCAGGAAGCGCACGCGCGAATAGGCGCGAACGATCGCGTCGGGCTGGTTGCGGACGATCGCGGCGATGGTGTCGCGGCCCCGCTCGCGCCGCCGGCGCGCGTCCTCGAGCAGCTCGGCGACGCGTCGGTCGAGGTCAGAACCCGCCCCGCCGCTCACGCGCGAGCTGCCGCCGGTCGTGCGGCACGCCTCTCGATCGATTCGCACCCGCGGCTCATGCGCCGCAGTCTAGCGGTTCCACGCGGCCCGGCAACGGCGGGTCGGTAACCGCTCGCGTGCCTCCGGCGTTTCTCCGACACACCGCGGGTGATGACCTGTCCCGCGGTCCGGTCGTGCTCCGACACGCTCGTCACGCACCAGCCAAATGCGTGCGCACATGGATCCTTCTCGAATCGCGTTCTCGCATCCCGCCATCCATGGCGTAGAAGCACGGAAGCTCCGTGCGAACGATCCGGCCGCAAAGCAGTCGCGATAGACCCATGAACAATGAGAGGAGGTGGCAGTTATGAAGCTCCTGAATCCCGAGCTGGAGAAGCTCGAACAGCGCGTCGCTCCCGACCTGGGGATCGGCATCGGTATCGGGGTGGGCGTGGGCCTGGGCTCGAACGATGACAGCAACGACTCGGGCAGCGGCTCCTGAGCCTGACCGTGGTTCGGCCGGGGCGATCGACCCGTAGCAGGTCATGGAAGCCTGACTCAAGGGTGACGGCCGGGTCCCGACGACTCGAAACCGAACGGGGGAAGGCTGCCGGATCGTAAGCCGGCAGCCTTCCTTGTTGTCGTAGTCCAGCGTTGGAATCGGAAAGCTCTCTCATGACCGCCGTGCTTCCCCGATTGAGAAGTGGCGTCACCGTGAGCACACAGGGTGCGGGGGCCGTGCTCATGGACTCCGTGTCCCGGAACTTCTTCCGCCTCGGTGCGGTCGAGCGCTTCCTGGTCGAGCACTGCGACGGTGTGACGCCGGTCGACGACGTGCTCCACGAGGCGGAGCGGCGCTTCGACGGCGAGTTGCCGCGGCAATCACTGGACCGCTTCATCGCCTCGCTCCAGCGCGCGAGGCTCCTGGAACCCCCCGCGGGCGTCATCGAGCGCGCTCGCCCCGCTCGCCGCGTGCGCGGCAGCCTGCTCTACCTGCGCGTGCCGCTGGCCGATCCCGATGCGCTGCTCACGCTCCTCGCGAAGCGCCTCGGGTTCCTCTACCACCCCGCCTGCGTCGCGATCTTCGCGGCGATCATCCTGCTCGCGATCGGTATCGCCGTCGTCGACTGGCCGGACGTGGTCCGCGATGCCGGCCGGCTCTATCGGGTGTCCGCCATCCCGGAGATCTGGCTCACGGTGTGGAGCGTCGTGCTCCTGCACGAGCTGGCGCACGGGCTCACGTGCAAGCGCCTGGGCGGTGAGGTGCACGAGCTGGGCCTGCTGCTCATCTACTTCCAGCCCGCCGCCTACTGCAACGTGAGCGCCGCCTGGCTCTTCCCCGAGAAGCGCAAGCGCGTGATGGTGACGCTCGCGGGCCCGTGGCTCGAGCTGTGCGTGTGGGCGCTGGCCACGCTCCTGTGGCGTGTCACCGAGGCCGACACGCGCGTGAACGAGCTGGCGCTGATCATCGTCGCCACCTCGGGCATCAAGACGCTCATCAACCTGAGCCCGATCCTGAAGCTCGACGGCTACTACCTGCTGAGCGACCTGCTCGAGATCCCGAATCTTCGCCGCCGCGCATTCCGCTCGATCGGCGACGTGTTCCGGCGCTGGTTCGGCGGCGCCGGCCCGCTGAACGTCGACGCGGACCCGCGCCAGCGCCTCATCGAGCTCGCCTATGGCGCCGTGGCGCTGGTGACGACCGTGGGCTTCCTCGGCTACGCGATCGGGAAGCTGGGCCGCTACGTGACGCAGGACCGGCTGCTGCCGTTCCTCGCGTTCCTCGGGCTCCTGAGCGTCAAGCTGCCGCGCAAGCTCAAGCGCATCTTCTCCGGGCGCGACGACGACGCGGAGGCCTTCGAAGACGACGACCCGGAGACGGACGCGCCGCTGCCGGCGGCCGCGAGCGGCGCCGCCGCGAGCGCTCTAACGAGCGACGCGCTGCCGGCGGAAGCCGGGCGTGCGCCCGCGGTCTCGGCGCGGCCATGGATCGCGTCCCGCGCAACGTGGATCGTGGCCGCCGCGGGCGCGGCGGTGATCCTCGCGTTCGTGCCCGTCGATCTCAAGATCCGCGGCGCTTTCCGCGCGCTGCCGCGCCAGAACGCGGATGCGCGGGCGCTGGTGGGCGGCATCGTCTCCGAGGTGGCCGTCGAGGAGGGCCAGACCGTGCGCGCCGGCGACGTGATCGCGCGCCTCTCGCCCGACGACCTGGACGCCGCGGCGGGCGTGCTCGACGCGCAGATCGACCAGTGCCGCGCCAAGTTGAAACTGCTGCTCGCCGGTCCGCGGCCCGAGGACGTGAAGGTGGCGGCCGCGGCGCTCAAGACGGCGGAAGGGCACGTCCCCTTCGCACGCGACCGGCTGGAGATGAACCGGAAGCTCGTCGCCGGCGGCATCATCTCCCGCCAGGAGTTGAAGCTCTCGGAGGAGGAGGCGGTCACCGCGCAGCACGAGGTCGACGAGGCGCGCGAGCGCCTGCGCGCGGTCTCCACCGGTGCGCGGCCCGCGGAGATCGACGCCGCGCGCTCGGAGCTGGCGGCGCTCGAGGTGCAGCGCCGCGCGGTGAGCGACCAGCGCGAGAAGCTCGATATCCGCAGCCCCACGGCGGGAGTCGTCGCCACACCCGCGCTCGTGCTGCACGACCTGTTGCATCGCCACGTCGATCCGGGCGACCTGGTGGCCAAGGTGTACGACGAGCGCACGCTCACCGCCGTGATCGAGGTCTCCGAGCAGGACATCGCCGACGTGCACGTGGGCCAGCCGGTGGAGCTGCGCGCGCGCGCCCAGCCGGGGGTGACGTTCCGCGGCACGGTGCAGGCGGTCGCGGTGGCGGCAGAGCCCGGGCCCGCCACGACCACGAGCGCCGCGACCGAGGTCGCGCGCCACGTGCTCGTCACCACGCTCATCGACAACCGCAGCCTCCTGCTGCGGCCGGAGATGACCGGCCAGGCGAAGATCGTGTGCGGACGGAAGAGCATCGCCGGGCTCATCGGGCGCCGGCTCGCGCGCACGTTCAAGGTCGAGTTCTGGTCATGGTCATAGGAAGGAGCGCTGCCATGAACGTCCCGCCCATCCCCGTCGCCCCGCACACCATTGCCGACGATCCGCGCGCGCTCGACGATGGCGCCGCCACGGCGGACGAGGAACGGATCTATCTCGCCGGCCGGCCGTCGCTGCGCGGGTTCGTGCGCTACGTACAGGCACATGCCCGCGACCCGGTGGACCGCGCATCGCTCGTGGAGCTGTGGCAGGCCGCGCGTGCGCGGCTCACCGTGCTCGAGCGCCAGGAGGCGGGCGCGGCCGATCGCCCGCAGATCGCCGACCTCCCCCGGCGATACGAGCCGCTCCTGCTCGAGTTCTTCAAGAACCCGCTCGTCCGCCGGAGCTTCAACACCCTGCCCACGGACATCGTCCTCGTGCCGCTCGACCAGCTGGTGGTCTACCAGAAGCACATCGATCTCGCGCACGTGCGCCGGCTGCGCGAGCGCCTGGGGTCCGAGGTGGACGAGGCGGCCGTGTTCCGCATGTGCCTGCCGAGCGAGCCGCCCCGGGCGCCGGTGTCGTGGTCGGGCGCGCGCAAGGGGCAGTTCGTGTTCCTCTCGCCGTCGAACGACCTGCGCTACCTCGGGGTCTCGGCGGTCCAGCCCGAGCATCTCGCGGGCCCGGCTTCGCGCGGCTCGCTCGTGGGCATGGTGGGCCTCGCGGTCGGCTTCGGCTGCAACCTGATGAACGCGTTCCATGCCGCCGGCCGGCTGATCCTGAACAACGGCAGCCACCGCGCCTACGCGCTCCGCGAGGCCGGGGTCACCCACGTGCCGTGCATCATCCAGCAGCTCGCGGGGCTCGAGGAGTTGGGGCTCGTGGCCCCGGCCCAGGTGCGCCGCCGGCCGCGGCTCTACCTCGAGCACCCGCGCCCACCCATGCTGCGGGACTACCTGGATCCCGGGCTCCGGACGGTCGTCCGGAGCGTCCGCAGGCTCCGGCAGGTGACGGTCCGGTTTCGGGTGGAGGAGGCCTCGGTGCCCGCGCTGGACCCGGGGCACGCGGCGAAGTAGCAGCCCCGAAACCTCCCCGTCACCCGAGCGTCCGCAGCCCGCGGGCATCCTGTGCGTGCCGGCAGCCCGTGCCGGCCCACCCGTCCATCCGGGCGGGCGGTGACAAGCGAGGAGGCTCGGATGGTGTTCGAGATGTCCATCGTGAGGCGGGCTTACGCGGAGATCCTGGCGCACGAGCTCAAGCGGACGGTGCGCATGCTGCGCGCGGTCCCTGCCGAGCGGTTCGACCAGCGTGAATCGGGTGGTGACGCATCCGCGCGCGAGCTGGCGATGGGGGTGGTCCGCCACGTGCGGCGGATCGACGAGATCGCCTTCGGCGGCGGCAGGCGGGCATTCCGGCCGGACGTGCCGAGCCGCGGCGAGATCCTGCTCGAGCTGGAAACGGCGTTCCTGGGCGCGCAGGCCGCGCTCGCGACGCTGCCGGCCACGCGCTGGGCCGAGGTCGTCCCGGCGCCGATCGGGCTCCCGGCGCTCCGGCAGGGGCGGCGCGGGGAGCTGCTGTGGCTCGCGCTCCGCGAGCTGATCCGTCACGACCAGCTGTTCGCGGCCCACGTCCGCAAGGCGACGCGGAACGGTGCCAGCACCACGCCCGAGGCTGCGGGCACATCGGTGGGAGGACTCGCGATCGGCGCCTGAACCCGCCCCGGCGCGGATCGCGGACCCGCCCGAGTCCGCGCCCGCGAACCACTGCTGCCCACGTGGCGCATGGGGAGAATGCGGGCTAGCCTCGCGGGCCTTGTCGGATCCCGTACCGGCTCCCTTCGAGGTCCCCGCGATGAACCAACGCCCGCTGATCCACATCCTGATCCTCGCGCTCGCCATCGTGCTCGCGGGCGCCGCCATCGGCTCCGGCGTGCAGCGCTTCCGGCTCGCCGATCGCTCGGTCGTGGTGAA
>DATLUU010000480.1:0-7329 GCA_035577885.1 Verrucomicrobiia bacterium | reverse complement strand
GTGCCCGCGAACACGTCCTTCAGGTACGGCTTCATCTTGGTGTGCAGCACGGTCACCAGGTCGCAGCCGTCGTCCATGGTGATGTGCGGCTTCGCCTCGATGCAGCTGACGATGTGCGAGTAGTAGGTCTTGTGGTCCTCGCCCTTGATCGCGAACGTGGGGATGCCGAAGTCCGCGACCAGCGACGCGGCGACGTCGTCCTGCGTGCTGAGCGGGTTCGAGCCGCACAGGAACACCTCGGCGCCCCCGGCCTGCAGCGTGCGCGCGAGGTTCGCGGTCTCGGTGGTGACGTGCAGGCAGGCGCCGATGCGCATGCCCTTGAGCGGCCGCTCCTTCGCGAAGCGCGCGCGGATCGTGCGCAGCACCGGCATGTGACGATCGGCCCACTCGATGCGCGTCCTGCCGTCGCGCGCGAGCTTCGGGTCCTTGACGTCGCCGGGCGTCGCGGCGGACTTCGTCGCCACCGACTTCGTCGCGTGCGTGCCATTCGTTTCGGGGCTGCCGCTCTTCCTCACCAGTCGGGACGTCTTGCGGACTGCCATGGAGACTCCTTGCGTGAAAGCGATTCGAGTCGTGGGAACGTGAGCGAGGATGCACCACGGCATCGGCGCGCACAAGTCATTTCCGCAGCGCGGTCCTTGGATGTTATGCTGATGCATATGAAACGGACCACGCTCCAGATCGAGCCGTTGCTGCACGCCGAGTTGCGCCGCCGTGCCGCCGCCGAGGGCCGCACGCTCACCGAGGTGCTGGAGCATGCGCTGCGCGCCGGCCTCGCCTCGCCGCGAGAGGCGAAGCGGCCGCGCGTGGCGCTCCCCTCCTACGACCTGGGCCCGTTCCTCGCCGACCCCGCGCGGCCGGGCAAGCTCCCGCAGCTGGAGGTCGAGGAATGATCGCGGTCGACGCGGGGCTGCTCGTGTTGGGCGTGAACCGCTATGCGCCCGAGCACGCGCGCGCGGCCGAGCTGCTGGAGTCGCTCGCGAACGGCGACGCGGAGTGGGCGTTGCCGTGGAGCGTGGTCCACGAGTATCTCGGCTTCGTCACCCATCCGTACGCGGTCGCACGCGTGCTGGGACCTGACGACGCCTGGGGCTTCGTCCGCTCGCTCGCCGCGAGCCCGGTGCTCCGCTTCCTCGGCGCCACCGAGCGTCACGCCGCCGCCTGCGCCGAGGTGCTCTCGCTGCGCGATGCCACGGTCACGGGCGGCCTGGACCCGTCGTTCGAGACCGCGGTGATCCTGCGCGAGCACGGCGTGCGCGAGCTGCTCTCGACCGACGCCGGCATGAGCCGCTGGCGCTTCCTCGACGTGCGTGACCCCCTGAAGGGCGAGCCCTGGTCGCCGGGCTCACGACCCGCGAGGCGCTACCGCACGCTCACGCGGAGGAAGCCGAGCGGCTGAGCCGACGGCGAGCCGACTACTCGCCCTTCGCCAGCGCCTTCGCCTTGTCGGTCTGCTCCCAGGCGAAGTCGCCGCGCCCGAAGTGACCGTATGCGGCGGTCTTGCGGTAGATCGGGCGGCGCAGCTTCAACGCCTCGATGATGCCGCCCGGCGTGAGGTCGAAGTGCTTGCGCACGAGCGCCGTCAGCTTGTCGTCGCTGACCTTGCCGGTGCCGAAGCTGTCCACCATCACGCTCACCGGCTCGGCGACGCCGATGGCGTAGGCCACCTGCACCTCGCAGCGGTCGCAGAGCCCCGAGGCGACGACGTTCTTCGCCACCCAGCGCGCCGCGTAGCAGCCCGAGCGGTCGACCTTGCTCGGGTCCTTGCCCGAGAACGCACCGCCGCCGTGGCGGCCCATGCCGCCGTACGTGTCGACGATGATCTTGCGGCCGGTGAGGCCGCAGTCGCCCATGGGGCCGCCAATGACGAACTTGCCGGTGGGGTTGACGTGGTACTTGATCGGCTTGCCGTTCATGAGCCGCTTCGGGAGCAGCGGCTCGATGACGTGCTTCAGCACGTCGGCGCGGATCTTCTTCTGCGTCACCTGGTCCGAGTGCTGCGTCGACAGCACGATGGTGTCGATGCGCGACGGCTTGCCGTTCTCGTACTCCACCGTCACCTGCGTCTTGCCGTCGGGCCGCAGGTAGTCCAGCTCGCCGCTCTTCCGCACCTTCGACAACCGCATCGCGAGCTTGTGCGCGAGCATGATCGGCAGCGGCATCAGCTCCGCCGTCTCGTTGCAGGCGTAGCCGAACATCAGCCCCTGGTCGCCGGCGCCGCCGGTGTTCACGCCCATCGCGATGTCCGGCGACTGCTGGTCGATCGTGGTCGTGACCGCACACGTGTGGCAGTCGAAGCCGTACGCCGCGTCGTCGTAGCCGATGTCCTTGATGACGTTGCGGACCAGCCTCGGGATCTCGACGTAGGCCTTGGTGGTGATCTCGCCCGCCACCACCGCGAGGCCCGTGGTCACCATGGTCTCGCACGCCACGCGGCTCGTCTTGTCCTGCTCGAGCATGGCGTCCAGGACCGCGTCCGAGATCTGGTCGGCGATCTTGTCGGGGTGGCCTTCGGTGACGGACTCGGAGGTGAACAGGTGACGCGAAGCCATGGCTGCTCCTGGGGCGCGGTCCCAAGCGGACGGCACGCCGGATGGCCGCTCAGCGGGCGCTTGCGCGCGACGCCAGGCGGCGTTTGAACTCGTCGATGCTGGCGATGTCGGTGGGGTCCACCCCGCCGAGCAACGCCAGGTAGAGGCTGAGGGAATCGCCGAACTGCACCAGGGAGGCGAGCCGTGCGATCCGGCTCTCGCCCTGGCTGCGGATCTCGTGCACGGCCGCACCCTGGCGAGCCGCGTACTCCGCGGTGAGGTCCAGCCGCGTGGTCACCTCGGCTGTGTCCTCGCCATCCCGCAACAGCAGCACCGCGAGCGACCGCGTCACCGGACCGGCCTGCTGCCAGCCGACGATCTCGTTGTGGTTCAGCTCGGGCACCACCGCGGAATGGGCGAGCACTTTAGCATTTTCGTTGAGCTGTTGCCTCCACCGCACCGCCACGGCCGCGGGCCCCCCGGGGCCGCTGTAGATGTAAAGCGGCCGACCGGTGATCTCACGGGCGAGCCGCTTCGCCGGGTTCGTCGCCTCGGCCGCCGCCGAGCCCAGCTCGGCGCGCCGGCGCCTGAGCAGTGCGGAGGCCTCGCGCCAGCCGGGGAGCGGGTCGCTCGACCAGCCCAGCCGTTGAACGAAACGGGTGAGAGGCACCCAACCGTGGAACAGCGCCGCCCGCGGCGGCATGCCGCCCGGGAGGCGATGGAGCGGCCAGCCGCGCTCCCCCGCCAGCGCCGCGAGCGCACCGCCGCTGGCGATGGCCGCGCACGGCACGCCGCGCGCCACCGCCTCGTGCGCGAGTGAGAGCGTCTCCTCGGTATTCCCGGAGTTGCTCGAGAGCACCGCGAGCGCCGAGCGGTCGACGCACGCGGGCCAACGATAGTCGCGGGTGACGATGAACGGGCGCGGGGCGCTGTCGGCGACGAGCGCCGCGGTCAGCTCGCCGGCGATCGCCGAGCCGCCCATGCCACCGAGCGCCAGCAGCGACGGCTGCGAGACCGGCGGCAGCCACGGCTGGGCGTCGCTTCGCGCCAAAGCCTCGTCGATGTGGTCGGGCAGCGCGTCCACGAGTGCCGCCATGCGCGAGCGATCGCGCTCGCCGTAGGGCGGCTCGAGGCCCAGCGGGCTCAACGCACCCGCCGCGCCGCGGACTTCGACTCCTTGCCCGCCCCCTTGGCGGGCTTCTCCGCCGGCCTCGGCATCTGGCGCGTCGGCGAGCTGGACGCCCGCTTCGTCGCCGGCGCCGCGGCGGCGACCCGGTCCCGCTCCGCTTCCGGGGCGTCGCGGTCGAGCGACAGGTAGCTGGGCATGAGCGCGTCGATCCTCTCGCGCACCAGCGCACGCACCGGCGCCGCCGAGGCGGCTTCGAGCGCCAGCTTCGCCACCGCGCGCACGTCGTCGGCGCGGACCGAGCGCACCGCCGCCTTGACCCGCGGCAGGTCGTAGCACGACACCGACAGCTCGTCGACGCCGAGCCCAACGAGCAGCACCGCGGTGTGCGGGTCGCCCGCCATCTCGCCGCACACCCCCACCCAGCGGCCCGCCGCATGCGCAGCATCGACGGTGTGGCGGATGCTTCTCAGCACGGCGGGGTCGAGCGGCTCATAAAGGTGCGCCAGACGCTCGTTGTCCCTGTCCATCGCCAGCGTGTACTGGATGAGGTCGTTGGAGCCGATGGAGAAGAACTCGGCGTGCTTCGCCAGCTCGTCCGCCATCCACACCGCGCTCGGGGTCTCGATCATGATCCCGGTCTCGACCTTGGGGTCGTGCGGCACGTGGTCGCGCTTCAAGTCCGCGAGCACGCGGTCGCGCAGCTCGAGCGTCTTCAACAGCTCCTCGACGCTCGACACCATGGGGAACATCATCCGCACCTTCCCGTGCGCCGAGGCGCGGTAGATGGCGCGGATCTGGGTGCGGAACATCTCCGGGCTCGCGAGCGCGAGGCGGATGCCGCGCAGCCCCAGGAACGGGTTGGTCTCGTGCGTGACGCCGAGGTACGACGCCACCTTGTCGCCGCCCAGGTCCATGGTGCGGAAGATCACCGGGCGGCCGCCCATGGTCTCCGTGACCCCACGGTAGGCGACGTACTGCTCCTCCTCGCTCGGGCGGTCGACGCGGTTCAGGTAGAAGAACTCGGTGCGGAAGAGCCCGATGCCGTCGGCGCCCACCGCCGCAGCCTCCGCCGCGTCGGGCGGCTGCTCGATGTTCGCCGCCAGCTCGATGCGGCGGCCGTCGAGCGTCACCGCGGGTTGCTCGAGCATGGCGGCAAGCGAGCCGGCCTGCAGCCGCAGCCGCTCGAGCCGGCGCTGGAACGTGGTCGTGCGCGACGCGTCCGGGTTCACCTCGACCGTGCCCGCGAAGCCGTCCACCGCGGCGCGGTCGCCCACCTTCACCGCGTGCAGCGCGCCCTTCACGCTCATCACCGCCGGGATGCCGCGGCCGCGCGCCACGATCGCGCCGTGCGACGTGCGCCCGCCGACCTCGAGCACGAACGCCAGCACCTTGTCGCGGGGCAGCATCGCCACCTCGCTGGGGCCCAGGTCGTGCGCCACGATCACCGCCGGGGACTTCAAGTCCGCGACCGAGCGCCGGGCGGCGCCGAGCAGGTAGCGGAGCACGCGCCGCTCGCAGTCGAGGATGTCGCTCCGGCGCTCGCGCAGGTACTCGTCGTCGATCTGCTCGAAGCGCGCCGCCACCGAGCTCATCACGGCCTGGAACACCCAGGCGGCGTTGCGGTGGCGCTCGCGCACGCCGGTCTCCACCGCCTTGATCATGTCCGGGTCGTCGAGGATCAGCAGGTGGGCGTCGTAGATCGCCGCTGCGTTCTCGCCCACCTCGGCGGCGATGCCGTCGCGGATCGCGGTCAGGTCGTGCCGGGCGAGGTCGAGCGCGTCGCGGAACGCCTGGATCTCGTGGTCGAGGTCGCAGGCCTCGACCTCGGCCTCGCGCACCGACAGCTCCTCGGGCTCGAGCCGGAACACCGGCCCGACCGCCACGCCGGGCGAGGCGCCGATCCCGGAGAGCGTCATGGCTCGCCCCCGAACTTGCCGTCCACCAGCTCCTGGATCGCGGACAGCGCGTCGCCCTCGTCGGCGCCGATCGCCTTCACCAGGATCGTGGAGCCCTCCTCGGCGGCCAGCATCATCACTCCCATGATGCTCTTGCCGTTCACCTCGAGCCCGTCGCGCGACACCAGCACCTCGGACTTGAACCGGGACGCGGTCTTCACGAACAGGGCGCAGGCGCGCGCGTGCAGTCCAAGCTGGTTGCGAATCTGGAGCTGGATCTCCGCCACCGACCCTCCGAGGTCAGTTCAACCGTGGAAACGCCAGGCCAGGATCAGCCCCAGGAGCCCGAACGCGAGCGCCCATCGCGTCGGGGAGGGCCGAGCTCGCTGCGCGGTCAGGAGGCCGGCACCCAACCCCACGGCGAGCGCGCACTGTACCGCGATTGGCCGGGGCTCGCCTCCGGGTGCCAGCGCCCATGCGAGTGCCACGCCCAGCACCACGCACCCCATCAGCGCCAGCCAGCGCACGGCGCGCTCGAGGCGCTCGCGGAACGCGCCCGAGAGCATGGCGGGCCCGGCCGTGTAACCCCAGCCGACGCCGCCGAAGCGCAGCGCGAGGTGCGGCAGCGCATAGACCAGCCACAGCGCCCAGGCGCCCCAGCCGTGGCTCGGGTGCACCATCGCCACCAGCACGCCGACCGCGGCCGCGAACGGCCGGAGCGAGAACCAGAACAACCGATCGCCCAGGGCCGCGAGCGTGGAGCCGAGCGCGGCCTTGAGCCGCGCCATGCTCGCCGCATCGCCGCCCGTGCCGCGCGCTCGCTCCTCTTCCACGCGGGCTGCGGCACCGAGTGCAATGGACGCCAGCGTCGGCTGGGTGTTGAAGTAGGCGGTGTGCTCGGCGAGGCGCGCGAGGCGCTCCTCGCGCACCGGGTAGAGCCGGCGGAGCGCGGGCTCCAGCGCGAATGCCCACCCGAGCCCCTGCTGGCGCTCGAAGTTCCACGCCGCCTGGAGCAGGTTCGCGCGCAGCCCGATCGCGAGCAGCGTGCCGCGGTCGAGCGAGCGCTCCAGGACCCTCGGCGGCTCGATCCCGGGCGGCTCGCTCACGACCTCGGCCGGCGGATCGCTCGTCGGCTCGCTCACGGCGCCCCCGCCACGATCACCAGCCAGGCGCCCACGAGTGCTGCCGCGAACACGCCCGCGCGCTCGAGCCGCCGCTGCACGAACGCGTGCAACAGCTGGGCGAGGCCGAACCCGAGCCACAGCGGCTGGAGCAGGTGCCACGCCCCCGCGAGCCGGAGCGACTCGTGCTCGATCCGGACCGCGCCCCAGCGCGCGAGCGCGAGCCAGAACGCGGTGACCGCGAGCCCGATCGCGAACGCCAGCGCCACCGCCGCGCCCTGCGATTCGGCGAGCGCGCCCTCGCGCCCGGCGCGCAGCTCGCGCTCGCACCAGCGCGCGAGCCCCTCGTTCCACCGTCGCTGCCAGCGCAGCAGCGGCACGCCGAGCGTGGCGGCCACCATGCCGGCGAGCACGCCGACCAGCGACGCGGCCTGGCGCACCTGCTCGAATGGCTCGCCGCCCGCGATCGTGAGCGCGACGCCGGCGCCGACGACGCCACCCACCGAGTAGTCCTCGGGCGTGCGCGCGCCGATCGGCAGCGTGCTCGCGGCGAGGATCTGGAGCACGACGCCCACGCCGAGCGCCGTGGACCAGTCACCCCAGAGCGCGCCGAGGATGGTGGCGGTGACGAGCGGCTGCGAGGCGAGCGTCTG
>DATLUU010000479.1:0-6811 GCA_035577885.1 Verrucomicrobiia bacterium | reverse complement strand
CGATGGAGACGCCCGGCATCGCCGGGAGCGCGGGGCACGGCATGCTGCAGGCGCTGGCGCTCGCCATGATCACGATCCTGTTCGCCTACGACGGATGGACGGACTCCACCTATGTGGCGGGCGAGGTCGTGAACCCGCAGCGCACGATGCCGATCGCGATCCTCGGCGGCACCTGGCTCGTGGTGGGCGTCTATATCCTCACCACGCTCGCTTACTACCACGTGCTGTCGCCGAACGAGGTCGCGAGCTACCAGGCGGTTGGCTCGGAAACGATCCACCGGCTGCTCGGCGACTGGGGCGCGCGCGCGCTGGCCGTGCTCGTGGCGGTGTCCACGTTCGGCACCGCGAACGGCGCCATCCTCACCGGACCGCGCGTGACGCAGGCTGCCGCCGCGGACGGGCTGCTGTGGAAGCCGCTCGCGGCGCTGCACCCGAAGCGCGAGTCGCCCGCGACCGCGCTCTGGATCCAGGCGGTGCTGTCGTGCGTGTGGCTCTGGGCCGCGAACGGGTTCGAGGACGTGTCCGGCTGGTTCGTGACCACGTCGTGGCTCTTCTACGGCGTCACCACCGCCTGCATCTTCGTCCAGCGCCGGCGCGAGGCGAACGGCGAGCTTCCCGTTCCGAGCTACCGGACGCCGCTCCACCCGCTGCCGGCGCTCGTGTTCCTCGCCGTCACCGCGGTCATCATCTGGAGCGACTTCTCGAGCAGCGAGCCGTTCAAGGGCACGTTCATCCCGCGCGCCATGGCCGGCGTGCTGATCGCGGCGACGGGATTCCCGGTCTACTACCTGTGGCGCGGGCGGCGCCGAACCGTGGCGAGGGCGCCCGGCGCATGAGGTCGCCCGATCCGCGAGGGCGACGTCGTGCAGTGGACGGCGTGGAAGGATTGAGCACGTGACCCCGAACGACCCCGGAGCCCCCGACGGCACGCGCGGCACCGCGAGCGGCGCGCGGCAGGGCACGGGCGCGACGCGCCCCGCAGGCAGCGAGCTGCGGCAGTGGCTCGACCCCGCGATCGTGGCGCGCCTCGCGCACCTCGACGTGCGCGCGCGGCTCGTGGTCGAGGGCTTCATCGCCGGCATGCACCGCTCGCCGTTTCACGGCTTCTCCGTGGAGTTCGCCGAGCACCGGCCGTACATGCCCGGCGATCCGCTGAAGAACCTCGACTGGAAGGTGCTGGCGAAGAGCGACCGCTACCTGGTCAAGCAGTACACGGAGGAGACGAACCTCCGTGCCCACCTGCTCGTGGACCTCTCCGGCTCGATGGGGTTCCAGTCGAAACGCGCTTCGCTCTCCAAGCTCGAGTACGCGCGCTCGCTGGCCGCGGCGCTCGCCTACCTGATGATCCACCAACAGGACGCCGTGGGCGTCATGCTGTTCGCCGACCGCCCGCTCCGCTACGTGCCGCCGCGCTCGGTACGGTCGCACCTGGACGTGGTGCTGAAGACGCTGGCGGAGGGCCAGCCCGCCGGCCGCACCCGGCTCGGCCCCGCGCTCCACGAGCTCGCAGAGCGCATCAAGCGCCGCGGCCTCGTGGTGCTGCTCTCCGATCTCCTCGACACGCCGGCCGACGTCCTCTCCGGCCTCCAGCACTTCCGCCACCGGAACCACGAGGTGATCGTGTTCCATGTCCTCGACCCCGACGAGATCGACTTCCCGTTCACCGATACGTCGACGTTCGTGGACATGGAGAGCGGCGCCCAGCTGACGACCGAGCCGTGGGAGATCGCAGCGCGCTACCGCGAGCGGCTCGAGGCGTGGCGCAGCCGCTACTCGCGTGCCTGCCGCGAGCACCTGGTGGACTACGTGCCGCTCGACACGCGCATGCCGTTCGATCGCGCGCTGCTCGCCTACCTCGAGAAGCGGGCCACGCTGTTGTGATCGCGCGATCGCTGGGCGTGATCGTGTTGGTCCTCGGCGCGGCGGCGCTGGTCGTTGGCCTGGCGCTCCTGGGGCGCGGCATCGGCCTGCCCGAGCCGACCCGCCACCTGCGCACGATGAAGGATCGCAGCGTGCCCCCCGCCCGGGTGCGCGACGTGGACATGGACTTCTTCGCCTTGCTGCCGCACCAGGCGCCCATGCCGGAGCGCTCGTCGCTCGAGCGTGAGGGCGTGCGCATGCAGGGCTGGGTGCAGCGCATCCTGCTCTCCGGGGACGGCGACGTGCACCTGGAACTGGTCGAGAAGCGACGGGTCGCCGGCGAGCGTGAGACCACCTACGTGGTGGCGGAGATCACGCCGCCGTGGCGGGGCCAGCACCGCGGTTGGGCCTACGAGTCGCTGCTGGTGGCGTTCCGTCCGAACCGCGGCGGCGCCACGGCGTGGGACGCTGGCCCGCGGCGCGTGCGGCTCACGGGCTGGCTGATGTACGACCATGCCTACGACCAGCCGCCCTCCGATTGGAACCTCCACTACAGCAAGGCGCGGCGCACGGGCTGGGAGATCCACCCGGTCACCGGCATCGAGCTCTGGGACGACGCCGCACGGGGCTGGCGGGAGCTGGCGCGATGAACTTCCTGAACCCGCTGTTCCTGTTCGGGCTCGCGGCCGCCGCCATCCCGGTGCTGATCCACCTGTTCACGCGCCGCAAGCCGCGCGAGGTGCGCTTCCCCTCGCTCGAGTTCCTGGCCGAGGTGAACCAGAGCGAGATCCGCCGGCTGCGGTTGAAGCAGTGGCTGCTGCTGGCGCTGCGCACGCTCGCGGTGGCGCTGCTCGCCATGGCGATGGCGCGCCCGAGCATGAAGGGCGGTACTGCGGGGCGGGGTGCCGCCGCGAGCACGCTGGTGGCGCTCGTCGACGTCTCGGGCAGCATGGGCTCGCCCGACGCCGAGGGACGGCCGCTCACCGCCACGGCACGACGCGTGGTCGAGAGCCTGCTCGCCACGCTCGGGCCGGCCGACGAGCTGCTGCTCGTGCCCTACGACCGCGCCGTGCATCCGCTCTCCGAGAAGCCGCTCGCCGATGCGGCGCGACTGCGCGCCGCGGCGCAGGCGCTGGTCCCGAGCGCCTCGGCCACCGATCACGCCGGGGCGCTCGAGCTTGCCGGCCGGGCATTGGCGCAGTCGCGTGCGTTGAACCGCGAGCTGTTCTGGATCTCGGACTTCCAGCGCACGGGCTTCGGCGGGGCACCCGCCGGAGGCGGGTCCGGACTCGAGCGCCCGCAGGGCCCCTGGAACGAGGCGCGCGTCTATATCGTGCCGCTCCAGCCGCGGAGCCGCGCGAACGCCGCGCTGACCGGCGCCTCGCTCGCGCCCTCGGCCGATCCGACGCAGCCGCCGGCGCTCGAGGTGGGTGCCATCTCCTACGACGCGGTGAGCGGATCTTCTCCGCAGGACTTTGCGCTCGAGGCGCGCGAGCTGTCCCGCGCGAGCGATGCGAAGGGCGCGTCGCAGGACGGCTCGCCGTTGGCACCCGCCGACGCTTCGCTCGGCCGCGGCTTCGTCTCGCTGGGCGCGCGCGGCGAGGGCCGCACGCTGCTGCCGCTCACGCGCGCACCCGAGACCGGCGGCGAGGTGCTGCTTCCGGACGACGCGCTCGCGCTCGACAACCGCTGCGTGTTCGCGGCCGGCCGCTCGGGGACGCTGCGCGTGGTCCTGAGAGAGGACGGCCCGCCGTCGCCGCTGCAGCTGGCACTCGAAGCCGGTTCGCCCGCTTCGGGGCTCACCGTGCGCGCGCTCGATGCCTCGCAGCTCGCGGCCGGCGTCGGCGACGCCGACCTCGTGGTGGTGGGCGACGTCGAGCGCCTCGGGGCTTCCGAGATGCAACGCCTGCTCGACTTCCACCGCGCCGGCGGCGGCGTGCTGCTGGTGCCGGGCACGCGCGCGGACCTCGTGTTCTGGAACGATCTCCTGCGCCAGTTGGGCGCCGGCACGCTCGGTCCCGACACGCCCGCTGCTCAAGGTGCGGCGTGGCGGCTGTTGCGCGCGGTCACGGGCCACGCCGTGCTGGACGGCTTCCCCACGCGACCGGGCGAGCCGCTCACGCAGGCGCGCTTCACGCGCGTGCCCGTATTCACGCCGGCGGCGAACGCACGCGTGCTGCTGCACTTCGACGGCGCGCACGCGGCGCTGGTGGAGGCGTCGCGCGTGCTCGTGCTCACCACGCCGCTCGACGCCGCGCGCTCCGACTTCGCGCTCTCGGGCGCGTTCCTGCCGCTCGTCCACCAGGCCGCGCGCGTGCTGGCGCGCGGCACCGCCGCGCCGTCTCTGCACCCGGGCGACACGTGGAGCGCACCCGCTTCGGCCGAGTGGCGGATCGAGGACGAGACCGGTCGCGACATCCCGGTGAGCGTGGAGACGAGCGGCGGCGCCACGCGCGCGGTGAGCGTGCCGCTCGAGCGCACGGGCCTCTACCGCGCCTTCGCCGGTCCCGACCTGCGCGCGAGCTTCGCCGTGAACCCCGATCCGGAAGAAGGCGACCTCGCACCGCTGCCCGACGCCTCGCTCATGGCCGCGTTCCCCGCCGGTCGCGCGCGGCTGCTGCGCGTGGGCGACGACCTGGCCGCGCGCGTGCGCGAGGCACGCTTCGGCCGCGAGCTGTGGCCCGAGTTCGTGCTGTTCGCGCTGCTGCTCCTGTTCACGGAGTCGGTGATCGGCCGCTGGGGCATGCCGGGCGGGGGCTGGAAGCCGGGCGCCTAGCCCCTTTCCCCAGAAGCCCGGCTCGAACAATTCTCGAACCGGTGCCGGAGGGCGCGGTGTAAGGTGAGGGCGACTGCGGCCACGCGAACGCGCCGCGAGTCCGCCCGACCCCATCGAGGAGGCCCGGTCAGAGCCCTGGCGACTCCGTTCCCCGTCCTGCACGGACGATCCGATCGCACCATGGAACCGGAGGCTCCCATGAGGTCACCCCTCGCTCGCACGCTCCTCGCAGCATGCGTCCTCTGCGCGCTGCCGTTCGTCGCCCGCGCCGCCGGGCGGATCGAGCCCGCCGATACCGGGAACCCTGCGCCCGCCACGGGATCGGGCGCCGGCCCAGGCGATACCGGCAAGCCCGCACCCGCGGACGGCCCCGCGGGCATGGTCATCGTCACCGACGAGACCATCGTCTCGCCGTTCAACCGACTCGCGGACGCGCACGGCCGCAACGGCCTCGTGACCCGCGTGCGCACACTGCAGTCGATCCGCGACGCCTACCCGGCCGGCCGCGACGACGCCGAGCGCATCCGGATGTTCCTCAAGGACGCGCGCGCGAGCTGGGGCATCGAGTTCGCGCTCATGGGCGGCGACGAGCCGCTGATCCCGATGCGGCGCGCGTTCATCGACCAGCTGGGGATCCCGTTCCCGGACACGGTGATCTCGCTGCCCACGGACCAGTACTACGCCTGCCTCGACGGCGACTGGAACGCCGATGGTGATGGTCGCTGGGGCGAGCTGCCGAACCCGGCGACCGGGGATCCCGGCGACGACGCGGACGCGATCCCCGAGCTGTGTGTCGGCCGCGCCCCGGTGACCGACGTGAAGCAGGCGCAGAACTTCGTCGACAAGACGATCCACGCGCTCGAGCACCCGTCGAAGCGGGTCTCTCTCGACGTGCTTCTGATCGCTGGCGGCGGCCTGGTCGATCCGGCGCAGGTCCCGCTCTTCGTCCACTTGGCCGAGCACCTCGAGGCCCAGCTCACCCCGCTGACGACGGCAGGGTTCACGCGCGTCTATCGCGCGTTTCCGTACCCGGGAGCCGAGTTCCTCACGCGCGAGAGCGCGCTCGCGGCGCTCGGCAACGGTCCGGATCTCGCGTGCTTTTTCGGCTTCGGTGGGCCGGGCGCGTTCGCGCTCGACTTCGAGCCCGCTCTGGGGACCTCGACGCCGAGGATCTCCTCGCCCTCAAGAACCAGCGGTCGCAGGGGAGCGCGGTCTTCCTGTCGGCGTTCACCACGGTCCCCGGCCGGCTGTCGGTCGGCGCGGGGCTGGTGCGCGCCGAGCAGGGGGGCTGCGTGAGCGTGCTCGGCCCCACCGACATCGAGCTCATCAGCATCGCGAATGGCTACATGATGTCGTATCTGCAGAAAGGCTTCGCGGACCGCGCCACGATCGGCGAGGCGATGCGCGCGGCGCTCCGCGACCCGGCGGTGCCGCCGACGTCCAACTTCATTCGGCTGACGTCGCTCGGCAACACGCTGCTCGGCGACCCGGCGCTGCCGTTCCCGGCGGGCATCGTACCCGCGGCCGTGCGAGCCGCGGCGGCAGGCGCGGCGGCGGGCGTCGATGGGGCGCCGGGCCGCGCCCTGGTGACGCCGAACCCCGCGCGCACCATGACCGAGATCACGTTCGAGACCTCGACGCCCGGTGCCCCGCTCGACGTCGCCGTGCTCGACCTCGCCGGCCGTCGCGTGCGCACGCTCGAGAGCGCCGCGGCGCCCACCGGCAAGCGCATCCTGCCATGGGACCTGCGGGACGATCGCGGCGCGCGCGTGCCGAGCGGCCTCTACTTCGTGAAGGTCTCGCAGGGGAGCCGCACGAAGTTCACGCGCGTCGTTGTGCAGTGACCACGCGAACGCCCCGGGCCGGCGGCAGCGGGCGCCGGCCGGGGGCGTCCCGAGCGGCTCTCAGTGGTGCTCCACCTTCACGCCGTGCGGCAGGTCTTCCGGGTTCAGCACCTTGATCACCACGCGGCGGTTGCGCTGGCGATCTTCATCATTCCTCTCCTTCACCTCGAGCTGCGTCTCGCCGTAGCCCTTGGCGACCAGGTTCTCGTCCCGCAGATGGAAGTGCTGGAGCAGATAGCTGCGCACCGATTCCGCGCGCGCCTGCGACAGCTTGAGGTTGTAGGCGGCGGCCCCGCGCGAATCGCTGTGCCCCTGCACCTCGAGCTTCAGG
>DATLUU010000478.1:0-12234 GCA_035577885.1 Verrucomicrobiia bacterium | reverse complement strand
CGGGACGAAGTCCTTCCGCACCAGCCCCGTGATTCCGAGCGCGACCAGGCTCGCGGCGAAGATCACGCGGCCGAGCGTCGCAGTGCGCGTGGCACCTGAGTCGGCGGTCTTCATGGGGTCAGCCATGCAATGCGCATGATGCCGAAACGAACCCGCGAGAACGAGGCCTGTAATGCTTTCCGGCCCTTCCATTTGCAGGAATCCGCCGGCGGCTAAGGTCGAGGCGCCCTCGCGCCGATAACTGGGCGGTCCCCGAAGCCATCAGCGCATCGCCCCGATGGAAGAGGTTCGGCTTCGCGGCACGCCACTACGGCGTCGAGCGAGACGCTCGTCTCGCGTCAACTGGGAGGGAAAGACCACATGATGCGGAAGTCTGCGTACGCGATTCTGCTCGCGATGGGATGCATCACGGCCATGGCGGCCACGGCCTCTGCGGCCACGGTCGGCGGCGAGGTGTTCGGTGCGTTCAACACGCACTCGATGAAGGATTGGAACGACCGCGTCGTCGCCCCGGCGAACCAGTCCGGCGGGAACATGGACGAGTTCAGCAACGGCTACAGCGGCGGGCTCGGCCTGCGCGCATGGCCGAACAGCAAGTGGATGCTGTCCGCGACCTGGGAGCCGCTGTTCGTGAGCCGTGAGGAGAAGGTGAGCGGCGACAAGGCGAACCTGGACGCGAATGCGTTCGAGGCGACCGCGGGCTACTTCTTCCCGAGCCACACGCCGGCGAAGTTCGGTCTGGCCGCGGGTCTCGGTTACTACTCGATGAACGGCAAGATCGAGAGCACCTCGGATCTCAAGCTCGAGGGCAGCACGGTCGGGTTCCACGTGATGGGCCTCATGGAGTACACGGTGAAGCCCGGCTTCGCGCTGACGGGTAGCGCGGGCTATCGCGTGGCGAAGATCAAGGACACCCAGGTCCAGAACGTGTCGGCCTCGCCGGAGCTGGCGACCGACTATTCCGGCCTGACGCTCCGTGCCGGCATGGCGTTCTACCTGCCCGGCGTCAGCAAGTAAGTCGTCGTTTCTGTAGTTCGGGAGCCGGACCCTTCGGGTCCGGCTCCTTCTGTTTTCGGGGGTCGCGTATCCTCTCCAAGCGCAGGTCCGACCAGCGCCCAAACCGAGGAGACCACCGCATGCCCGACGCCCTCTACGACACGATCGGGCGGGGCTACGCTCGCCGGCGTCGCCCCGATCCACGGATCGCGTCACGATTGATGGCAGCGCTCGGTGACGCGCGCTCGGTGCTGAACGTCGGCGCCGGCACGGGCGCCTACGAGCCAACGGATCGATCGGTCGTCGCGGTCGAGCCCTCGGCGGTCATGATCGCCCAACGCGCGAGCGGTGCAGCACCCGCCGTACAGGCCCGGGCGGAAGCGCTGCCGTTCCGCGACCAGGCGTTCGATGCGGTGATGGCGGTACTGACGCTGCATCACTGGACGGACCGGGCGCGCGGGCTAGCCGAGTGCGCGCGCGTGGCCCGCCAGCGCGTCGTGCTCCTGACGTGGGATCCCGGGGCCGATGCGTTCTGGCTCGTGCAGGACTACCTGCCCGCGTTCGCGGAGATCGATCGGCGCCAGTTCCCACCCATGTCGGGGTACGGGGAGGCGTTCGGGGATGGCGCGCGCGTCGAGGTGGAAGCGGTTCCGGTGCCGCGCGACTGTGCCGACGGATTCCTCGGCGCCTACTGGGCGAGACCGGCCGCCTATCTCGACCCGGCGGTGCGAGCGGGGATCTCGTCGTTCGCGCACCCGGGAACCGAACCGGGCCTGGAACGGCTGGCTGCGGACCTGGCGTCGGGCGCGTGGAACGACCGGCATGGACATCTGCTCGAGGCCGACGCGCTGGATCTCGGCTATCGGCTGGTCGTCGCGCGGCTGGCGAAGACGTGAAGCCGGCCCGGCGGCGGAGCCCTCTCTGGCCCTGCCGCCGGTCACCGCTCAGCTGAGAAAGCGCCTGCGCAGCTCCGGCGGCATCACCGGGCATTCGGCGGGAGGCGGGAACCAGCGCTTCCGCCTCGCGGCCACGAACGAGTAGACGCCGTCGCGAAGGGGCTTCGGGACCACCATGAAGCCGTAGAGAAGCGGCCATGGCGCCGCGAGCCTGCGGCAGATGCGCAGCGCGGCGGACGACCGCGTGTAGCGCTCATCGCCTTCCACGAGGACGATCGTCTTCAGGTCCGTGTCCGACATGTCCAGGGTCGCCAGCTGCCTGCGGCCACCCTCCGACTGCAGCGTCGCGAACTGGAAGTACTCCGAGTGGTCGCGTCGCAGCACGAACTGGACGAAGCGATCGCACAGGCCGCATTCGCCGTCGTAGTAGAGCGTGGCGTGCTGGCCGACCGGCTGCGGCAAGCGATCCACCTCCACCGCCGGTGCGGGCACACGTGCGCGCCGCTTGGCCTCCGGCGTGCGTCCGTACCACAGGTCCAGGATGCGCTCGACCGGGAAGAAGGCCAGGTACATCACGCCGCTGAGCTGGTAGTGGAACGTGATGTGCATCACCGCCAGGATGCCCCAGTGCATGAAGAAGGCGTTGATCGACCACAGCCAGCCCACGCGCCTGTTGAAGAGCGCCAGCGGGGCGAACAGCTCGGTGATCAGCGAGCCGGCCGAGAGCACCGTGAACAGCAGCACCTTGTCGTAGATCGCGTACGAGAACGGATTCGGGTCCTTGCCCAGGAGCTCCTTGCGGATGCCATCCACGGCCATCTGCGCGCGGAGGTTCTCGCCGGTCATCCAGCTCAGGCCCAACGGGCCGGCGAGCTTGGCCACCGCAGCCAGGAAGTAGGAGCACACCACGAGCGAGCACATCAGCTTCACCGGCCAGTTGTACTGCCAGCTCACCTGATCGCTGAAGTTGCTGGCGGGGCTGCGCCGCTTGCGGAAGTACGCATCCAGCGACAGTGCATCGGCGGAGCGCGCCACGCCGAGGACGATCGCATGCAGCACCACGACGTCGTCCGAGTGGTAGATCATCGACCACGACTGCCGGTAGCACAGCAGCCACAGGAACATTCCGGCGAAGAGTGGCCCGGTGACGCGATGCCACAATCCGAGCGTGAAGAAGATGGCGAGCGCGAAGGTGGCGTAGACCGCCCACGGGAACAGGTCAGCGGCGATCGGGCCGTGAAAGACGACCCCCACCGGCGCGAACAGGCGCGGATCGGTGTACGGCACCTTGATGAAGTCGGAGAGCTCGGACCACATCCAGAGGCAGATGAACGCGCCGAGGATGATGCGCAGCATGCCGAGGCGCTTGGCGGGCGCCGGCGTGAACCAGAAGTCGTGGAAGGATTCCCTGAGTGGCCTCATGACGCCGCCTTCCTTTCCACCTCGGCAAATCCATAGACCCGCTCCGAGATCGGGTCCTTCTTGCCGTGGAAGAAGTCATCGACGGAGTACTGTCCCCGGATCACCGAGACGGAGACGATCTTGCGGTAGGCGCGCTTGCGGGCCAGCCGCTGGGCGACCTGCTGTGCCAGCTCGGGCGCGTGGCCCGAGTTGACGATCTTTCGAAGCTGCCGGCGCACCTGGTTTCCGCCGCCGTCTCCGATGATGGTATGGGGGATGTATCGCCGCTTGCCCTCGGCATCGAGGCCCACGACGTAGTAGAAGGTCTCGACGGCCTCGCGCTTCGCACTGAACATCGGGTAGTACGAGAGCGGGAAGTTGTCCTGGGGGTGCGCGCGCCAGTTCTGCCCGATCGGCCACAACACGGCGCCGATCAGCGCGAAGCTGAAGTAGAGCGCGAGCACCTGTCCGCGGTTGGTACCGGTCGATGGATCGAGGGACATGGCGCACCTCCGGGGGGACCACTGCTCCGATGGGAGCGAGATCTATCTAGAGGAGAGGCCACGAGCGGTGCGGACCGCAGCGTGTCTGGGGAGGGTGCTAACAACGTAGGCAAGTCCATGCGCGGTGAAAATCGGGCAAAGCCCGACAGTTGTGTCCGGCGTGACCTGACAAGGTCACGTCCGGGTCGCGCCCGCGCGTGATTTGTGGGGGACCACTCTTCAGGCGGAACGTGTAGGTCTCGGAGGGAACCAGAAGGGCGAGAGATGCCTTAGACCAACTCATAGTCGAGCGTGAACGGATGCTCGAGGCCGTGGCCAACTGCGGAGGTTCCCTCGCCCCGCAGTCCCTGCAGCTCACCCGTGGCCGAGCCGGCGACAACGGTGTAGCTCTCCTTCGCCTGGCCGTCCTCGAACACGCCGCTGCGCTGGAGCACGAAGCTGCCGGTTCTGCCGCCGAGCCTGCCCACCACGCGCTCCAGGCCGACGAACGTGGCGGAGCCGTCGCTGCGATAGCTCATCAGGTACTCGACCTGCCCCTCGCCCTCGAGATCGCCCGTCAACGTCTTCTTCACGCTGGCGCGCGTGAGCTTGGGCAGGCCGGCAGCCTCGGACCAGGGTTTCTCGTCCCAGGTCTGGATGGCGAAGCGGGCGTTCGCGGTCTTCATCGGTAGTCCTCCAAGCCAGAGCGGCTCGAAGGCTACTTCCGCCCGCTGTTCCCCCGCCAGTTGACGAGCGCGGTCATCGGCGTCTCGTTCTGTCCCGCCGGAACCAGGAACAGGAACTTCTTCCCGTCCGCCGAGGGGCAGTAGACATTGCGGCGCGGGCTCTGCTCGGTGGCCACGCGGAACAACGCCTGGGGATTCCCGGGGTTGAACGAGGCGCCGGCCGGCGTCGGCACGGTCATGAGGCGCCCGTCGCTGCTGAGGAAGAACAGCTCGTTCCCGTCGCGGCTCCAGCACGGCTCGATGCCGCCGCTCGTCGAGATCTGCCACTTGCCGGCGCCGCCCGGGTAGGAGACGACGTAGACCTCGGGCCGCCCCGACTCGTCGGACTGGTAGGCGAGCCAGTGGCCGTCGGGGGAGAGCTGCGCCCGCCCGGCGATGAACTTCGTGGAGATGACCGTGCGCGGCTTGCGGTCGCCGTGGAGATCGACGGCCATGATGTTCGACATCCCGCCGTCGAACGCCTGGTAGAAGATCGTGTTCCCGTCGCGCGACCAGCACAGCGCTGCGCTGTTCGGCCCCGGGGTGGCGATCTTCTCTTCCTCGCCCACGCCATTGGCCGATTTCACATAGATCCCGTTCCCGCCGTTCCGGAACGCGGTCCAGGCGATGCTCGAGCCATCGGGCGACCACAGCGGGTTGCCGTCGTCGCCGGGATCGAACGTGAACCGCGTCGTGGTGCCGCGAGCGGTGTCCATCACCCAGACATCGAGGTTGCGGCTGTCGGCGTCGACCCGGCGGATGGCGATCTTCGTCCCGTCCGGCGACAGCGCCGGCGCGCGGAAGTCGGCCGCGGGCGCCACCTCGGACAGCTCCTGTCCCGTTCGGCTCAGCCACACGAGCCGGTTGCTGATCGCATTCGCCGAGCGATAGACGAGGATGCCATTGGCGGAGACCGTGAAGTTCGCGACGCCGTTCCCGCCCACGGGCAGGTTCTCGGCGATCGGGAACGGCTCGCCGCGCAGTGCGAGCGCGCCGGGATCGAAGCGCTGCGCCACGAGCGTGCGCTCACGTGCGAGCAGGAGGTAGCCGTCGGGCGAGTACTCGACGCGGGAGCCGGCGATGGGGAGCTCCTTGCCCTTCGGCGAGCCGAGGGTCCCCACGAGCGTCTTCGACTCCCCGGTGGCGCCGACGCCGGAATAGAAGAAGTGCTTCCCGTCGGGAAGGAACGCCGGCCAGCCCACCTGGCTCACCGAGTCGCCGGGGATCGCCACCGATTTCACGCCGCCGGCGGCGTTGACACGGTAGATCGGGTCCGCGCCCGCGCCGTCGAACAGGATCACGCCATCTTTGCTCCAGGTGCCGTCGGAGCCGGTCGGCGCGTCGCAGATCACCTGCGCGGGTCCGCCCGAGACGGCAACCTTCTTGAGCTTCCCGTCGGCGACGAAGGCGAGGAACCGGCTGTCGGGGGACCACCACGGCGAGCGCGTGTTCTCGCTCCCGGGGAGGGGGTTCGCGGTGAGCGCGTTCATCGGCCGCAGCCAGATCATGGCGCGGTTGAGCGAGTCCTGGGCCACGAATGCCAGCATCGTGCCGTCGGGAGAGATCCGCGGCTGGTAGAGCGGCGTGAGCGACGGGGGGATGGGGATCGTGAACGCGATCTGCTGCCGGCTGCTCGCGCCGCCCGCGCGGCCGCGAACGGCGAACGCCACGGTCGCGATCACGCCGATCGCCGCGATGGCCCACGCCACGGGCTCGAGGCTCCGCCGTCGCTTCGGCAGCGCGATCGGGCCCGTCGGGCCCGAGTGCTCGCCCGACTGCGCGATCCACGACAGCTGCAGCTTCACGTCGTGCGCCGTCTGGATGCGCTCTTCCGGGTCCTTCGCCAGGCACGCGCGCACGAGCGCATCGAGCGCCGGAGAGGCCATGGACGTCGAGGCGCTGATCGGCGGTGGCTCGCTGCTCATGATGGAGCCGATCAGGCTCGCCTGAGATTTGCCGTTGAAAGCGCGCCGGCCGGTCGCCATCTCGTAGAGCACGCAGCCGAACGACCACAGGTCGCTGCGCGCGTCGGCCTCCCGGCCCTCGAGCTGCTCCGGCGACATGTAGAGGAACGTTCCGATCAGGGAGCCCTGCTGGGTGAGCGGTGAGGCCAGGGTGGGCGACGCCGTGAGCTGGGCGATGGTGACGCCGGTGGAGGAGGAGCCTGGCGTCGAGCCCTGCGCGGTGGCGCGGGCAAGCCCGAAGTCCATCAGCTTGGCGCCGGACCTGGTGATCATGACGTTCCCGGGCTTGAAGTCGCGGTGGATGACGCCGGCGCGGTGGGCGCGGTCGAGCGCGTCGGCGATCTGCGTGGCGAGCTTCAGGATCTCGGGGAGCGGCAGGGGCCCGCGGGCGATGCGGGTGGCGAGCGTCTCGCCGTCCACCAGCTCCATCACCAGGTATTCGATGTCGCCCGAACCGGCTTCGCCAGGCGCCCGCCCGACGTCGTGGAGCGTGCAGATGTGCGGGTGGTTCAAGCTCGAGATGGTGCGCGCTTCGCGCTCGAATCGCGCGCGCACGTCGGCGTTGTCGGTCAGGTGCTCGGGGAGGACCTTGATCGCGACGTCGCGGCCGAGCCGCGTGTCCTTGGCCCGGTAGACCTCGCCCATGCCGCCGGCACCGAGGGGGGAGACGATCTCATAGGGACCCAGACGCGTGCCGGGAGAGAGGCGCATGAACGCATGATGATAGGGGATGCGAATAGCGAACGAAAGCTGGGAACGACCACCGCGGGCGCACGACGCAACTCGCAACGCGGCGGACGGCGCTCCCGTCGCCCGGCGTGCGCGACGCTATTCGTCGGCCGCGACCGCGACCTGCTTGAGCGCGTAGTTCTTGCTGCCAGGGAGCAGGCCGTCCACCTGCAGCACCTTGAGCCCGGCGGGCACGTCGCTCGCGTCCATCAGCACGATCGCGCCCGAGAGCACGCTCACCAGCTCCACCGATTCGACGCTGGAGACCACCACCCGCGGCCCGGACGTGGCCTCGGCGCGGAACACCTTCGCGATCCAGTACTGGCGGTACTGGGCCTCCGACATGTCGTAGACCTTCTTGAGCAGGAACGTCCGCTCGGCGGCCACGGGGGCGCGCACGATCAGCGTCACCGGCTGGCCCGAGGGCCAGAACTGGCGGTTGCCGAGCAGGATCTTCCGCAGCTCGGTGAAGGTGACGCCCTCCACCTTCACGTCCGGGTTGACGACGACCGCGATGTCGCCCGACGCGTGGGCCGTGAGCGGCGCGACGAGCATGGCGGCGGCCGCGAGCGATGCCGCGGCGAGCCAGCGGCGCAGCGCGCGCCCGGGACGAAGGACGGCTCTAGAAGACAAAGGCCACCTGCAGCCACATGGCATGGATGTCGGACGCCGAGGTGTGCCGAAGCTGGTACTCGCCCTTCACCGCCACGAAGTCCGAGCAATCCCAGCGGAGCCCGGTCGTGAGCAGGTCGTGATCCGCGAGCGTGCCCTGGAACACGGGGTCGGGGTTCCCCGGCGTGTCCGCGATCAGCATGCGCTCGAAGCGGGCGTAGGGCTTCCACCGGCCGCCCCACATCGGCAGGCGGTACGCCGCCTGCGCGTAGCCCGCCCAGTTGTCGTACTTGTCGGGCGTCGCGCGCGCCTCGTGGTGAACGTACGCGATCTCCGAGATCAGCTCGGGCGTCTCGCGGGTCCAGGTCACGTGCCCGCTCGCGATCTGCTCGTCCACGGCGCCGCTCGCGGCGGTCTCGACCAGGTCCTGGTAGAAGCCGCCGCCCGCCTCGAGTGGGTAGAGCTGATCCGGCCGCAGGTTCAGCGTCGTGAACCAGGCGCGATGGTTGTTCACGTCGCCGGCGTCGCCGGCACGGCTCGGGAACTCCGCGCGGCCGTTGCCGACGCCCACCTCGTAGCCGAGGTCCACGCCGGCGGCGGGCACCACGCCGTTCGCGACCGCGCCCACGAAATGGACGGGGATGAAGTCGCCGCCGAAGGCGACCATGTCCGGGCGGTTGATCGTGGTCTGCAGCCACTGCCCGTGGTGGAAAGCGACGTTCCACCAATTGATGGGCGTGTGGTAGCGGCCGAACGACAGCGCCAGCATGTCGTGCGCCTGGAACTTGAGGATGGTGCGCTCGAGCTCGGGCGTGAAGCCGTTGTCGTGCGCGTTCATCGACAGCTCGCCGAAGAAGCTGAACCGCGGCGCGAGCACCGACGTGAAGTGCAGCACGAACTGCCCTTCCTTGAAGCCGCTCGTGGCGCCGGGCGCCGACTGGTCGGTGGCCCAGAACCCGAAATCCGCGAAGCCCCCGATCTTGAGCGTGGGCCGCGCCTCGGACTCGGCCATCGCCGGGCGCGCGGCGGCGAACAGCAGGGCGGCGACGAGGAGGTGGCGGCGCATTCGCGCGATGCTAATGAGCGGACGCCCCTCCCGCAATGCCGGCGTCGGCCGCTCGAGACGCCGGGCGCCCCGGGGCGGGGTTCGCATCCGCCGCCGCGCCGAAGTGCACCTGGTTGTCGCTTCCGAGCCTCGCGTTCGTCACCGCGTCGAACCAGCGCCGGAGCGATGCGGGGTCGTCGGGCAGGTCGTTCCGCCACAGCCGCACCGTGTGGTCGAGACCCGCGGAGGCGATCGTCCTGCCATCGGGCGAGAACTCCACCTGTGCCACGCCCACCTCGTGACCCACGAGGCTCCGGACCTCGCCGCTCGCCACGTCCCAGAGCCGGATGTCCCCGTCGCGGCTCGCCGCCGCGAGCGTCTGGCCGTCGGGCGCGAACGTGACGTCGCCCACCGAGCCGAGCCGCGTCCCGAGCACGCGGGAGCTGTGGCCCGCGAGGTCCCAGAGCCGCACGGTGCCGTCGTCGCTCGAGGACGCGACGAGATCGGCCCGGGGCGAGAACACCGCGTGCCGCACCCAGCCCTCGTGACCGGTGAGCACGGCGGACTCGCCGGTGGCCACGGTCCAGATGCGGATGGTGCTGTCCGAGCTGGCGCTCGCGATCAAGCGCCCGTCGCGCGAGAACGAGAGGTGGCGGATCCAGCCGCGGTGGCCGCGGAGCACGCGGGACTCGCCGCCGGCGACGTTCCACAGCCGCACGGTCTGGTCGGCGCTCGCGGATGCGAGCAGGCGGCTGTCGGGCGAGAACGCCACGTACGACACCTTGCCCTCGTGGTCACGGAGCACGCGGCTCGAGCCCGCCGCCACGTCCCAGATGCGGATGGTGTTGTCGAGGCTCCCCGAGGCGAGCCAGCGGCCATCGGGCGAGAACGCCAGGTGCTCGATCCCGCCTTCGTGGCCGGTGAGCACGCGGTTGGTGCCGCTCGCCAGGCTCCACAGGCGCACCATGCGGTCGCCGCTTCCCGCCGCGAGCGTGCCGCCATCGGGGCTGAAGGCGAGGCACGTCACCGAGCCCTCCTCGCCGACCAGCAGGCGTCCCACGCCGGAGGCCACGTCCCAGAGCATGACGCGGTTGTCGAGGCCGCCGGAGGCGAGCGAGCGGCCGTCGGGCGAGAACGCGATCGCCAGCACCTCGCGCGAGTGCGCGCGCAGCACGCGCGAGTCCTCTTCCTGGATCCCCCACTCGCGCACCGTCTGGTCGGCGCCACCGGAGACGACGTGCCGGCCGTCGGGCGAGAACGCCACGCACAGCACCCAGTCGCCGTTGCCCTGCAGCACGTGGCTCGTGTGCGTGTCCAGGTTCCAGAGGCGTACGGTTCCGTCCACGCTCCCGGAAGCGATCAGCCGGCCATCGGGCGAGAACGCGAGCTGCAGCACCTCGCCGCCGTGGCCCTCGAGCGCGCGCGATTCGCCGGTCGCCACGTCCCAGACGCGCACCGTGCGATCGAGGCTCGACGTCGCCAGCTCACGGCCGTCGGGCGAGAACGCCACGTCGGTGACGAAGTTCTGGTGGCCGGAGAACACGCGGCTCCTGCCGCTCGCCATGTCCCACAGGCGCACGCTCCGGTCCTGCGAGCCGGTGGCGAGCAGCTTCCCGTCCGGTGACCAGGCGAGCGCGCTGACGCCGGCCTCGTGCCCGCCGAGCACCCGGCTCGTCCCGGCCGTGGGATCCCAGATTCGCACCGTGCCGTCGTCGCTCGCCGACGCCACGTGCCGGCCATCGGGCGTCCACGCCAGCTCGCGCACGATGCCCGTGTGTCCTTCGAGCACGCGGCTCTCGCCGGTGGCGAGGTCCCAGATCCGCAGCGTGCGATCCCAGCTCGCGGAGGCGAGCCGCTTGCCGTCGGGCGAGAACGCGACGTCGTCGACGAAGTCCTGGTGCCCGCGCAGTACGCGGCTCTGCCCCGTGGCCACGTCCCAGACCCGCACCGAGCGGTCGGCGCTCGCGGAGGCGAGGCTCTTCCCGTCGGGGGAGAACACGGCGTGGCGGATCATCCCCTGGTGACCCTGCAGCACGCGCCCCTCACCCGTGGACACGTCCCAGAGGCGCACGGTCTGGTCGTCGCTCGCCGAGGCGATGGTGTGCCCGTCGGGCGAGAACGACACCTGCCACACGCGTCCGTGGTGGCCTTCGAAGACGCGGTAGAGACCGCGCAGGCTCGCCTCCGCGGCGATCATGCGCGCGGCGCGCCACAAGGTCGTGTTGGGCGCCAGCGTCTTGAGCCACGCCAGCGAGGCGACCGGGTCGCGCTCGAGCAGCGCCCGCGCCTGGACGAGCGTGAGCTCGTCGGCACGGGCGGCGGCGCGGATGCGGGCGCGCTCGGCGCTGTCGCGCTCGATGATGATGCGGGCCACGCCCAGGCTCCCGAGCACCACGAACAGCAGCAGGCCCACCGCGCCCACCGCGAGCGTGGCGCGATGCCGGCGCCACCGGCGCCGGAGCAGCTGGAACGTGGAGTAGTGGTGCGCCGACACGAGCTTCCCCGCCTGGAAGCGCGTCAGCTCGTCGGCCAGCTCCTTGGCGTTGCGGTAGCGGTCACGGGGCTCGCGCGACATCGACTTGCGCACGATCGCGAGCAGGTCCGCCGGCAGGCCCGGCTGGCGCACATCGAGCGCCACCGGCGGCCCGGCGAGCACCTGCCGTAGCACTTCCTGGCTGCGCTCGCCCGTGTAGGGCGGCTGCCCCGCCAGCACGTGGTAGAGGATCGCCCCCAGCGCGTACACGTCGGCGCGCTCGTCCACTTCTTCGCCGCGCGCCTGCTCGGGTGGCATGTAGGCCGGCGTGCCGACGACGCCGCCCTCGACGGTCTCGAGCTGCGGTTCGTCGCTCGAGATCGCGCCCGAGAGGTCCTTCCCCAGTCCCCAGTCGATGACGATGGTCTCTCTGAACGAGCCGAGGATCACGTTCCCGGGCTTCAAGTCGCGGTGGATGATGCACTGGGCATGCGCATAGGCGAGCGCGCCGGCGACGTCGACGACGTGTGGGAGCAGCTCGAGTCGCTCGGCGAGCGAGCGAGTGCGGGCCACGACCTTGTCCAGCGACTCGCCGGTGACGAGCTTCATCGCGTAGAAGAGCCGCCCATCGGACCAGCGCCCGGCTTCGTAGATGGGCACGATCGACGGATGCTGGAGCCTCGCGGTGATCAGAGCCTCGCGCTCGAACCGCATCGCCCAGCGCGCGTCGCGGCCGCCGCGCAGCTCCTTGATCGCCACCTGGCGGTCGAGGCGCCGATCGTGCGCGCGGGACACGCACCCCTGCCCGCCGCGCGCCAGCTCGTCCTGGACGTCGTACCAGGCGGCGTCCACCAGGGGGAAGATCGCGTCGCGGTCGGGCGGCGCGTGCGCGCCCGAGTTCGCCGCGGGGA
>DATLUU010000477.1:0-3377 GCA_035577885.1 Verrucomicrobiia bacterium | reverse complement strand
AGGAACGAGAAGATCGCGTCGCAGCCGGCGGCGACCGAGATGGAGATCGTGAGCACGTAGTCCACGACGAGTGCGCAGCCGGAGACCACGCCCGGCCCCGAGCCGAGCAGCTTGGTCGCCACCAGGTAGCCGCCGCCGCCGAACGGGAACTGCTCCACGATCTGTCCGTACGAGGCCGAGATCAGGAACACGGTGGCGATCACCGCGACCACGAGGTAGAGCGCGAGGTGCTGGTGCTCGCCCAGGTGCCGGAACATCTCCTCCGGGCCGTAGCACGACGACGAGAGCCCGTCCGAGCCCAATCCCACCCAGGCGAAGAACGCCACCAGCGCCATGTGCTGGTGAATGCGCGGGTCGAACAGGTTGCGCGGGGCGCCGAACAGCAGGCTACGGAGCTTGGCGGACACTGGGGGTCTCCGGGTCGAGCGCACGGGGAGGGGCGCTTTCCCGGAGTGAACGGCAGCCGCGCCTCAGCGGGGTGTAGGAATGGCCCCGAGCGGCATCAAGGCCGCATCAAGAGGCCCGCGGACGGGGCGCTACGCCGCCTCGCCCCGCGGCGACGCGGCCGGGCTCGTGGGCGCCGTGCCACGGGCCGCGAGCACCTGGTACATGACCGCGAACAACTCCGCGATCCGCAGCGGCTTGCTCACGTAGCCATCCATGCCCGCCTCGAAGCACTTCTCGCGGTCGCCCTTCATCGCCTGCGCGGTGAGCGCGATGATCGGCACGTGGCGGCCGCTGTCGCCCTCGCCGGCGCGGATGCGGCGCGCGGCCGCGTAGCCTCCGAGCCGCGGCATGTGCACGTCCATCAACACCAGGTCGATGCGCTCGCGCTCGAGCAGCTCCAGCGCCTCCAGACCGTCCGCGGCGACGCTGACGCGATGGCCATGCTTCTTCAAGAGACTCGTCGCCAGCACCTGGTTGACGGCGTTGTCCTCGGCCAGCAGCACGTGCAGGGTGCGCTGCGCTTCCTCCAGCGAGTGGCGGGTGATGAGCGCGCTCGGGCGCGGGCGCGTCGTGCTTCCGAAGGTGGGGGCGCCCCGCTCCGCGCTCAGGGCGCGCTCGATCACCTCGCGCAGCACGCTCATCGACACCGGCTTGCTCATGTAGGCGGAGATGCCGATCTGCCGGCAACGCGCGGCGTCCCCGGGCTGGCCGCCGGAGGTGAGCATCACGATCGCGCCCGCGCGTCCGGCCCGATCGGGGCCCAGGCGCTCGACGAGATCGAAGCCGTCCATCTCCGGCATGTTGCAATCGACGATCGTGAGCGCGTAGGGCGCGCCGGCCGGTCGCGCGTCGAGGCGCTGGAGCGCCGTCGTACCGCCGTCGGCGAACTCGGGCTTCACGCCCCAGTCGGCGAGCGCATCGCCGACGATGCGGCGGTTGGTGGCGTTGTCGTCCACGACCAGCACCTCGAGCCCCGCGAGCGCCACCGCCCTCGGCCGCTCGGGCAGCAGCGGTGAGCTCCTCAGACCGAACAGGGCGCTGAAGCGGAACACGCTGCCGCCCCCGGGGCGCGGCTCCACCGCGATATGGCCGCCCATCATCTCGGTCAGGCGCTTGGAGATCGCGAGCCCCAACCCGGATCCGCCGTACTTGCGGGTGGTGGAACTGTCCGCCTGCCGGAACGGCTCGAAGATGGCCTCGGTCTTGTCGGCGGCGACGCCGATGCCGGTGTCCGCGACCGCGAACTCGAGCCGCACGCGGCCATCGTGCTCCTCGCCCGGGCGCACGCTGGCGACGATCTCGCCGTGGTCGGTGAACTTGATGGCGTTGCCGATCAGGTTGGAGAGGATCTGGCGCAGGCGCGTGGGATCGCCGACGACCGCGTCGGGCACGTCGGGGCTGACGTCGCAGATCAGCTCGAGCTCCTTCTCCTCGGCGCGCAGCGACAGCGTCTTCAACGTGGTCTCGACGCAGCCGCGGAGCGAGAACTCGATCAGGTCCAGGTCCAGGCGGCCGGCCTCGATCTTGGAGAAGTCGAGGATGTCGTTGATCACCGCGAGCAGCAGGTCGCCCGACGTCTGCACCAGCGCCAGGTACTCGCGCTGCTCGTCGTCCAGATCGGTCTCGAGCAGCAGCTCGGTCATCCCGATGACGCCGTTCAGCGGCGTGCGGATCTCGTGGCTCATGTTGGCCACGAACTCGGACTTGAGCCGCGCCGTCTCCAGCGCCACCTCGCGGGCGCGCACCAGCTCCGACTCGGCGGCGCGCGACGAGTCGTTCAGCCGGCGCAGGCGCTCCTCGCTCTCGCGCAGCGCGCGCGTGAGCCGGCGCACGTGGTAGCCGCCGAGCACGATCACCACCGCGGCGACCGCGGCGCCGACCGACACTGCGATCCACACCGAGACGAACGCGGGGCTCATCGACGATCCGTGGCGAACAAGGGCCGCATCAGGCTCCGTCCCGGCGCGCGTGGGGGACAGGCGCGGCCGGCTTCCTTGGGACGACCGCGGTTATCGGCGGTCTCGGGTCAGGAAATGCGGATTATTTCTCACCCCGGCAGACGCGAGCCGGGGACCATCTCATCTGATCGCATGCGGTTATGCGCCGAGGGACGGTTCGTCCTGCTCGCCGATCACGACCACGCCCGCGGCCTTGAACGACGCGAACACGCGCCGCCCCGGAGCGAGCGCCAGCGCCGAGACCGCCTGCCGGGTGACCTCGGCGATGAGCGGCGGCTGGGTCGCGAGCGAGACGCGCACCAGCTCGCCGTCGGGCGGCTCGGGAACCAGCTCCTCGATCGCGCCCTCGAACACGTTCCTCGCCGTGCCCGTGGGCCGCTCGAGCGCGAGCGTGATCTCGCGCGGGCGGACGACGATCGCGGTGTCACCGGACCCGGCGCACTCGGCGATCGCGAGCTCCCCCTGCGGCAGCGCGATGCGTGCCCCGCCGCCGGCGCCCCGGGGTTCGGGTGCGGTGAGCGTGCCGCGGAACAGGTTCACGCCCAGGAACTCGGCGACGTAGGGCGAGCGTGGCGAGCGCATGAGGTCTTCCCGGGTGCCGACCTGGCTCACGCGCCCGGCCTCGAGCACGGTGATGCACTCGCCGAACGAGAGCGCCTCCGCGGGGCTGTGGGTGACGTAGACCGTGGCGCACGAGAGCTCGTCGAGGAGCTTCCGCAGCTCGGCGCGGATCGCGCGCCGGCTCGCCGCGTCCAGAGCCGAGAACGGCTCGTCCAGGAGCAGGAGCCTGGGCTCGAGCACGATCGCGCGCGCGATCGCCACGCGCTGCTGCTGGCCGCCCGAGAGCTGGTGTGGCTTCCGCGCCGCGAGCGCCGCGATGCCCAGCCGCTCGAGCGCCGCGGCGACCCGCTTCCGGCGCTCGGCCGCGCCGACGCCGCGGGCGCGCAGGCCGAACGCGACGTTCTCGGCGGC
>DATLUU010000476.1:0-2505 GCA_035577885.1 Verrucomicrobiia bacterium | reverse complement strand
TCACCGTGGTCGTGGGCAAGGACGGCTTCGTGCTGCGCGTCATGGTCGGCCTGCACGAGGCGGAGGACCTGAAGGACGTCCTCCACGAAGCCGGGATAGATTAGCTTCTCGCTGCGGCCGCCTCGGGCTGCGCGAACCACTTCGCCGCCTGCGCCAGGTCCACGTTCCCGCCGGAGAGGATGACGCCGACGCGCTTCCCCGGGAGCCGGACGCGGCCCGAGAGCAGCGCGGCGACGGCGAGCGCGCCGGTGGGCTCGACGACCAGCTTCACGCGCTCCCAGAGGAAGCGCATGGCGCGGATCACCTGGGCGTCGTCCGCGGTCACCAGCTCGCTCGCGTAGCGGCGGATCAAGGCCAGCGTCAGTTCCGAGACGCACTGCGTGCGAGCGCCGTCGCAGATCGTGTCCGGGACGGGCACGGTCTCCACGCGGCCGCTCGCGAACGAGCGCACGGCATCGTCGCCGAGCGCCGGCTCGACGCCGATGACGCGGCAGCCTCGCCCGTCCACGGCAGCGGCGAGGCCGGTACCCGAGAGCAATCCGCCGCCGCCCACCGGCGCGATCACCGCATCGAGCGGGCCCGCGTGCTCGAGCAGCTCCGCGGTGGCGCTGCCCTGGCCGGCGGCGATGTCGGGGTGGTCGAACGGCGGCACCAGCGTCATGCCCCGTTCATGTGATACTTGAAGGGCGAGTTCTTCACGCCCTGTGCGCAACAGGTCGTAGTGCAGGATCTCCGCCCCGTAGCCGCGGGTCGCGGCGAGCTTCGCCTCGGGCGCCGTCGACGGCATCACGATCACGCTCGGCACGCCGTGGAGGCGCGCCGCCAGCGCCACCGCCTGTGCGTGGTTTCCCGACGAATAGGCGACGACACCGCGGCGGCGCTGCTCCTCCGGCAGCGCGTCGATCGTGTTCCAGGCGCCGCGGAACTTGAACGCGCCCATGCGCTGCAGGTTCTCGCACTTGAGGAACACGCTCGCGCCGCACGCCTCGTCGAGCTGCCGCGAGGTCAGCACCGGCGTCACGTGCGCCACGCCCTCGAGCCTTCGGCGCGCCGCCGCGAGCCGCGCGGCCATGTCCTCGTGGCTCGGCACACCGTGCTCGAGCGCGTACTCGCCCGCGCTCAACCTCCCGCGCCCCCGCCAAGGTCCAGCCCGGGCTCCGTCTGCCGCGCGGGATCGAGCGCCTGGTCGATCTCCGCCTTCGAGAGCTGGGTCATCTCCGCCGCCAGCTCGCGCACGGGACGGCGCTCCTTGAAGCTCCGCTTCGCGATCTCGGCCGCCTTGTCGTAGCCGATCAGGGGATTCAGCGCGGTCGCCATGCTCGGCGAGATCTCGATGTAGTCGCGGCAGGTGTCGGCGTTCGCCACCAGCCCGGCAAGCGCCTTGTCCGCGAACACGCGAGACGCCGCGGCCAGCAGCTGGATGCTCTCGAGGAGGTTCTTCGCCATCATCGGCAGCATCACGTTCAGGTCCAGCTGCCCCCACTGCGCGCCCACCGTGATGGCGACGTGGTTCCCCATCACCTGGGCCGCGACCATGGTCACCGCCTCGCACACCACCGGGTTCACCTTGCCGGGCATGATGCTCGAGCCGGGCTGGATCGCGGGCAGCGAGATCTCCGCGAGCCCGCAGCGCGGGCCCGAGTTCATGAGCCGCACGTCGTTCGCGATCTTCATCAGGCTCGCCGCCACCGAGTTCAAGGCCCCGCTCGCCCAGCAGGCGCCGTCCTGCGCGCCCTGCGCCTCGAAGTGGTTCGGGGCCTCGCTGAACGTGGTGCCGGCGAGCTTGCCGATCTCGGCGGCCATGCGGCGGCCGAACTCGGGATGGGTGTTGAGGCCCGTGCCCACCGCGGTGCCGCCGATCGCCAGCTCGCGCAGGTCCGGGAGCGTCGCCTTGACGCGGGCGATGCCGTGGTGCACCTGCGAGGCGTAGCCGGAGAACTCCTGGCCGAGCCGGATCGGCGTCGCGTCCATCAGGTGCGTGCGGCCGGTCTTCAGGACGTCGTGGAACTCGCGCGACTTTTCATCCAGTGCCTTCCAGAGTCGCGCGAGGGCCGGCAGCAGGTCGCGCTCGATCTGCACCACCGCGGAGACGTGCAGCGCGGTGGGGATGACGTCGTTGCTGCTCTGGCCGAAGTTGACGTGGTCGTTCGGGTGCACCTTGAGCCCCGTGGCGCGCGCGGCGAGCCGCGCCACCACCTCGTTCGCGTTCATGTTCGAGGACGTGCCGCTGCCGGTCTGGAACACGTCGATCGGGAACTCCGCGTCCCAGCGACCCTCGGCGACCTCGTTCGCAGCCTTCTCGATGGCGCCGGCGAGCGGCGCCTCGAGCAGGCCCAGGTCGCGGTTCACGCGCGCGGCCGCGGCCTTGATGAGCCCGAGCGTGTGCACGAACGCGGGCGGCAACGGCCGGCCGGAGATGGGGAAGTTCTCCACCGCCCGCTGGGTCTGAGGGCCCCACAGCGCCTCAGCGGGCACCTGCATCTCGCCGAGGCTGTCCTTCTCGAT
>DATLUU010000475.1:0-4087 GCA_035577885.1 Verrucomicrobiia bacterium | reverse complement strand
AGGGACGACACCAGAGGAGAGAGCCGCGGATGCGCGTGGTCGTGGTGGGACTGGGTTACGTGGGATCGGTGTGCTCGGCGTGCCTCGCCGAGCGCGGCCATCACGTCGTGGGCGTGGACACGAGCGAGTTCAAGGTCGCCTGCATCCGCCGCGGCGAGAGCCCGATCGTGGAGAAGGGCCTGCCCGACCTGATCGCGCGCGCGGTGCGCGACGGCAGGCTCAAGGCGACGACGAAGATCGCGGAGGCCATGCCGGGCGCCGACATCGTGCTCGTGTGCGTGGGCACGCCGAGCGCCGAGGACGGCTCGCTCGACCTCACGCAGGTGAAGCGCGCGTGCGCCGAGGTCGGCACCGCGCTGCGCGGGACCGAGCGCTTCGTCACCGTGGTCATGCGCAGCACGATGCTGCCGGGCTCGGTGCTGGACGAGCTGGCGCCGGTGCTCGAGCAGGCGTCGGGCGGGCGCGCCGGGCACGAGTTCGGCGTCGCCTATAACCCGGAGTTCCTGCGCGAGGGCGCGGCCGTCGAGGACTTCTTTTCAGCCGACTATACGGTGGTTGGCGCGGGCTGCGAGCGCGCGGGCGCGGCGTTGAAGCAGCTCTACGCGGGTGTCGGCGGCGAGCTGATCGTGACCCGCATCCGCGACGCGGAGATGCTCAAGTACGTGAACAACGCGTTCCACGCGCTGAAGGTCGCTTTCGCGAACGAGGTCGGCCGCTGGGCGAAGGAGGAGGGCGTCGACAGCCAGGAGGTCATGCGCCTCATGCGCCGCGACACCAAGCTGAACCTCTCCGGCGCCTACCTGTCGCCGGGCTTCGCGTTCGGCGGCTCCTGCCTGCCCAAGGACCTGCGCGCGGCGAACTCGCGCGCGCGCCGGCACGACCTCGAGCTGCCGGTGCTGTCGGGGATCCTGCGCTCGAACGAGGTGCACCTCGCCCAGGGCGTGCACCTGATCGAGACCTTCCGCAAGCGCCGTCTCGGCTTCCTCGGCCTGTCGTTCAAGGCCGGCACCGACGACCTGCGCGAGAGCCCGATCCTGCGTGTCATCGGCGCGCTCGTCGGCAAGGGCTACGACGTGCGGCTGCACGACCCGAGCCTGGACCTGGACCGGCTGCTCGGCGCCAACCGGCGCTTCGTCGAGGCGGAGCTGCCCTACTTGTTCGACCGGCTCGTGCCCGAGGTGGACAAGGTGCTCGCGCACGCCGAGGTGGTGATCATCGGCAATCGCTCGGCGGAGTACCGGGCGATCGGGCCGCGCATCCGGGCGGGCCAGATCGTGGTGGACCTGGTGGCGGCGGTCGAGCGTGGGAGCGTGACCGCCGGGGAGTACCATGGCCTTGCCGGCTAGGGTGCTCCACCTCTCCGAGAACCTCACCCTGCCGTTCGATCGCCGCGTGTGGATGGAGCTGAACGCGCTCCACGCCGCGGGCCACGAGGTGAGCGCCATCTGCCCGATGGGCGAGGGCGGGACCGAGGCCTACGAGGTCTTGAGCGGCATCCACGTCTGGCGCTACCCGGCGCCGCCCGCGACCAGCGGGTTCCTGAGCTACGTGTGGGAGTTCGCCTACTGCTGGCTGCAGACGCTGCGGCTCACGTTCCGCGTGTTCGCGCTCCGCGGCTTCGACGTCATCCACAGCGCCAATCCGCCGGACACGTTCTGGGCCATCGCGCTGCCGTTCAAGGCCGCGGGCGTGAAGTTCGTGTTCGACCATCACGATCTCTGTCCGGAGCTCTACCTGTCGCGCTTCGGCGAGCGGCGCGCGGGGTCGCTGCCGCACCGCGCGCTGCAATGGCTCGAGCGCCTGCAGTTCGCGTGCGCCGACCTGGTGATCTCCACGAACGAGAGCTATCGCGAGGTGGCGATCGAGCGCGGCCGCAAACGGCCCGACCAGGTGCGCGTCGTGCGCAGCGGACCGAGCCACGAGCGCTTCGCCACCGTGGACGCGCCCGACCCGGCGCTCAAGCGCGGCAAGCGCTTCCTCGTCGCCTACCTCGGGGTCATGGCGCCGCAGGACGGCGTCGACCACCTGCTGCGCGCGGCACACGCGCTGGTGCGCGAGCACCGCCGCGACGACGTGGGCTTCACGCTGATCGGCGCCGGCGACTCGTACGAGGAGCTGAAGGCACTGTCGTGCTCGCTCGGGCTGGACGGCGTGTGCCGGTTCACCGGCCGCGTCCCGGACGCCGAGGTGGAGAGCATCCTCGCCACCGCGGACGTGTGCGTGAGCCCCGATCCCCGGAACCCGTTGAACGACGTCAGCACCATGAACAAGGTGCTCGAGTACATGGCGTGCGGGAAGCCGGTCGTGTGCTTCGACCTGCGCGAGCACCGCGCCAGCGCCGGCGAGGGCGCGCTCTACGCCGAGCCGAACCGCGACGACGACCTGGCCGCGCAGATCGCGCGCCTGCTGGACGACCCCGCGCTCCGCGAGCGCCTGGGGGCGTACAATCGCCGCCGCTTCCTCGACACGCTGGCCTGGGAGCACAACGCCGGCACGCTGCTCGACGCCTACGAGGGACTATGCGGGACGCGACGCCGATAAAGCTCCTGCTCGTGGAGAGCGGCCGCGCCGTGGGCGGCACCGAGCGCGTCGTCTGGGAGCTGGCCACGAGGCTGCCCGAGGCGCGCTTCGACGTGCGTGTGTGGCTCTCGGACGATCCCGGCGTCGACGAGCTGGCCGCGGCCCTGGAGCAGGCGGACGTGGGCGTCGACCGCGTCGCCGAGGTGGAGAGCCGCTGGGACTGGAAGGGCATGTTCGCCACCTGGTCGAAGCTGCGCGCGTTGAAGCCCGATCTCGTCCACATCCACCACGTCTGGCCCGCTGCCGACCGCTACCTGTCCATGGTCGCGCGCGCCGCGGGGGTCTCGCACGTGGTGGTGACCGAGCACATCATGGGCGAGTCGCACTCGCGCGGGCAGCGCGCGCTGAAGCGCGACGAGCTGAAGAACGCCGACGCGGTGACCGCGGTGACGGGCGCGATCGTGGACACGCTCGTGCGCGACTACGGCATCGAGCGCTCGCTCGTGCGCGTCATCCCGAACGGCGCCGACCTGCCCGACGAGGAGCGCGAGATGCCGCTCGCTCGCCGCTGGCGCGAGCGCTTCCTCGCCACGCCCGTGAGGCCACTGTGGGTGGTGGTGGGACGCCTCGAGGAGCAGAAGGGCCACGACCTCCTGTTCGAGGCGCTGGTGCCGCTGCTTCGCCAGGGCCTGGACTTCACGCTCGCGGTGGCGGGCGACGGCTCCCGCCGCAGCTGGCTCGAGCAGCGTGCGCTGTCGCTGGGGCTCTCGCCGCGCGTGCAGTTCGTGGGCCAGCTGGACGACGTCGGCCCGCTGCTCGCCGCGGCCGACGGCGTCATCCTGCCCTCGCGCTGGGAGGGGCTGCCGCTGGTGCTGCTGGAGGCGATGGCGCGCGGGCGGGCGATCGTCGCCACCGCCGTGGGTGGCGTCGCCGACGCGCTCGAGGACGGCGTCACCGGCACGCTCGTACCGCCGAACGACGTCGGCGCCCTCGCCGCAGCACTCGAGAACCTCCACCGCCGCGCCGACCGCGCGTGGCGACAGGGGCAGATCGCGGCCGAGGTGGCGCGCGACCGCTACAGCTGGCACGCGGTCGTGGGCGAGTTCGAGTCGGTCTACGACGAGGTGCTGGGCCTCGCCACGGTGACACCGGAGGGGCCCGCCGCCGCACGTGAATCGTCCGGGCGTGAGGGACGTGGCCGGTGAGGCTGGGCGTCGTCATTCCCTGCTACCGGCAGGAGCGCTTCCTCGGCCGCACGCTCGCCGCGCTCGAGCGCTCGCTCGCCGGCCGTGACTGGCTGGGCGTGCTCGTGCTCGCCGCCAGCGACGGCAGCGCGCCGCTCCCCGAGCGCTCGCCGCACTGGCGCGTGCTCCGCGCCTCGGGCGACCCGGGTGCGCGGCCGCTTACGCCGGGTGCGGCGCGCAACGCCGGTTTCGAGACGTGCGGCGGCGCGTGGGTGCTGTTCGTGGACGCCGACGTCGAGGTCGAGGCCGCATGGGTCGAGCGCGCCTGCCGCGTCGCCGCCACCGACGTGACCGTGGCCGGGCTCTGGGGACGGATCGAGGAG
>DATLUU010000474.1:0-4283 GCA_035577885.1 Verrucomicrobiia bacterium | reverse complement strand
CGATGCCGCGTCCCCACCGCCTCCTCTCCATGCTCGCGCTGGTGCCCGCGCTCGTCGCGGTGCCGCAGGCGCGCGCCGCAGCACCCGCGCCTTCGCCCGAGACCACGACGGCGGCGCTCTCGACCCACACGCTCCGTCGCCTCGGCGCCACGCCGAACGATCCCTCGAGCGAGTTCACGCTCAGCTCGCTCAGGGGCCGCGTCGTGGTGCTCAACTTCTGGGCAAGCTGGTGCGGCCCCTGTCGCAAGGAGCTGCCGCAGCTTCGCGCGCTGGCGGCCAGCCTCGCGGCCGCCGGCGGCCGCGTCGTCGCGGTGTCGATCGACGTGGATCCGCGGAACGCGGCGGACTTCGCGCAGCGCTTCGCGCCCGGCTTCACGGTGTTCCACGACGGCCCCGACGGGCTCGCGCGCTCCCTCGACCTGCCGGCCCTCCCCTACACGCTCGTGCTCGACCGCGAGGGCCGCATGGTGTGGAGCGGCGGCGGCGGCGACAGCGCGACGCTGGCGAAGATCGCGAGCGCCGCGGAGCGCGCCGCCGGGTCGCGCGGCTTGGCCGACGGCGCCACGGAGGGCACCCCGCGATGAATCGTGGCCTGTGGATCTTCGTTCTCGCCGCCGCGTTGCTGGCGCTGGCCGTGGGCGGGTGCGCCACGGTGCCGGTCAAGCCGTGGCAGCGCGAGCGGCTCGTGGACCCGATCGTGGCGTTCAAAGCCGAAGCGCGCGAGGACGCGCGCAAGATGAAGACGTTCGAGGCCCGCGAGGGCTCGACCGGCGGCGTCGGCGGTGCCGGCGGAGGCTGCGCGTGCAAGTGAGCCCGCGCCTGGCGCTCACGTTGCTCGCCGTCGGGCTCGCCTCGGCCGGCGCCGCGCCGGCGCGGGCGCAGGACTCGCCCGACGAGCCGCAGGTGGCGGGCACGCTGCTGCGCTGGTTCACGGACAGCGACCACGTCACCGTGCGCTCGCTCTCGACCGACTGGGCGTGGCCGCTCGCGCACGCCTCGGGGCTCACGTTCCACTACAACAACGAGAAGGTGATGATCCCCGCGGTCTCGGCGCCGCCGGGGTCGCAGGAGGCGATCGACGCCATCACCACCGCGAGCCGGCCGATCTCGGGCAACGCCTTCCAGGACTTCGTGAAGCAGCGGAACGAGGTCGAGGGCGAGTACGCGCGCGGCGCCGGCGCGGTGAGCTACTACGTCTCGAGCGAGACCGACTACCTCGCCCAGCAGCTCGGCGGCCGCTGGAACCGCGACTTCCGCCAGCAGAGCGTGAACCTGTCGCTGGGCTCGAGCTGGGGCTGGGACGCGATCGCGCCGGTGCAGGACGACGACACCCGCACGGGCGATGCGCACAAGACCACGCTGCATTGGAACGCGGTCATGACCGAGGTGGTGTCGCCGTCGCTGCTCGTGCGCTGGGGACTCGAGTACAACCTCGTGAACGGGCTCCAGCACAACCCCTATCGCAACGTCTACGCCGGCGGCACGAACGTGCCCGAGCGGCACCCGGAGGAGCGGCAGCGGCGCGACGCGTTCGTGCGCGTGAACCAGGCGCTGCCGAACCGCGCCAGCGTCAAGCTCTCCTACCGCCTCTACAACGACGACTGGGGCGTGACCTCTCACGAGTTGGGCACGCGGCTCTCCCAGTACGTCACCCGCGGGCTCAGCGCGCGCTGGGAATACCGCTGGTACACGCAGACCGCCGCCGACTTCTGGCGCTCCACGTACGCCGACGTGGACGGCGTCGGCGGGTTCCTCACCGGCGACTACCGGCTCGGGCCGCTCTCGAGCCACCTGTTCGGCGCCGCGCTGCGCGCCGACCTCGAGGCATTCGCGCCCACGCGCACGTTCGTGCGCCGCATGACGCTGTGGCTCGACCTCGAGCGCTACTTCAACAGCAACAATTACTCCGCGAACGTCGTCGAGACGGGCGTGGACTTCCGGTTCCCGTGAGCACGGCCGGTCGAGAGAGGAGCACGCACGTGCGACGAAGCATCCTGATCCGCATCGGGCTCGCAGGGACGCTCGCGCTGGCCGCCGGGACGTCCGCGGCGGTCACGTTCGCCCCGGCGCCGCTGGCGCCCGATCTCGGGCTCGACGCGTTGACCCGGCAGGTGACGCGCACGCAGCTCGGCCGGAGTCTCTTTGCGGACCCGTGGGCCACGGCCACGATCTCGCACGTCGACGTCTACGACCGCTTCCCGTTCGTCGAGTCGCGGCACTTCGTCATCGTCTCCGACCCGGCGTGGAACCGGCTCGTCTACGGCGAGACCGGCAAGTCGCTCTCGGCATTCGACGGCGCCGGAACGGCCACGGGTGTACTCGCCGCGCCGCGCGGCCTCGCGGTGGACGACCAGGACCGGGTCTACGTGGCCGACGCCGGCAATGCCCGCGTGCTCGTGCTCCAGGCCAGCACCACGCTCGACCAGTTGACGCTGTCGCCGCTCTACGCGATCGACGGTCTCTCCGACCCGAGCGGCGTGGCGTGGTCCGACGGCGGCACGCCGTTCGACGGCCGCGACGACGCGCTGTTCGTGGCCGAGACCGGGAAGAACCGCGTCGCGGCGTACGCGCTCGCGGGCGGCGGCGCGCGGCTCGTGGCCACGGTGGGCTCCCTCGGCGCCGGCGACGGTCACTTCGCCGGCCCGCTCTCGGTGGCGGTCGGACGCGAAGCGGGTGCTTCCACCGGCGACGTGTACGTGGGCGATGCGCACAACCGCCGCATCGTGCATCTGGGCTGGGACGGCGCGCGCCTCAGCTGGCGCGGTGCGGCGCCCTCGGGCGCGGACGCGGTGCCTTCGCTCGCCACCGACGAGTGGGGGAACGTCTACGCCGCGGCGCCGCAGCAGGGCGCGGTCCTGAAATTCAATGCCGCGCTCGAGCCCGTGGCCGAGCTGCGCAACGGGACCACGCGCCCGCGCGCGATCACCGTGCCCTACTTCACCGTGAGCGACCACCGCGACGGCCGCGTGGTGCGCACCGGGCAACCCGCGGCGCTCGTGCTGGAGCCGTGGGGCGATGCCACCGGGCTCCGTCGCTGGGATCTCGGCGTCTCCGTCGAGGGCCTCGCGGTCGCGGGGATGGACGCGCCGGTCGCGAGCTTCACGCTCACGGATCGCGCGCGCGTCTCGCTCGAGCTGAGCGAGCGCGGGGCGCCCGGCGCAGCCGGGTCCGGGCGCGTGTTCGCCCAGCGTGATGCCGGCACGTTCGACGCCGGGCACGTGAGCGTACCCCTCACCGCTGCGGACCTCGCCGCGGCGCCGGTCACGGGCGACGTCACCCTGAAGATCACGGCAACGCCCGCCTATGCCTCGGGCGGCACGGCCGCGACCGCGAGCGTGTCGCTCGCCGCCCACGGCGGCGGCCTCGTGCCGCCGGCCACGGCGATGCTGCTGCCGGCGTGGCCCAACCCGGCGAGCATGGGCACGCACTTTCGCTTCGCGCTGCCTGCCTCGGCGGCCGACCGCGCCTCGCTCACGCTGCTGGATGCCAGCGGCCGCAGGGTGCGCTCGTTCCCGGGTCCGTTCTCGGCCGGCATCAACGACGTCGCCTGGGACGGGCTCGACGGCGATGGCCGCGCGGTGCACTCGGGCCTGTACTTCTACGAGCTGAGCCTGCCGGGTGCCAAGTTCTCGCACCGTCTGGTGGTGGTGCGGTGAGCGACCGCCACGTTCGCATGCGCACGGTGGTGGCGTGCTCGGCAGGCGCGACGCTCGCACTCGTGCTCGCGGGGTGCCTGGATGCGCCGAAGATCGAGGACCGCTGGACGCGCGTGGACATGGCGGGCGCGAGCCTCGCTCCGTCGCAGCCCGTGGCCGCGGGCAGCACGATCCCGGTGCAGGTGAGCAGCGACATCTATTACCGGCGCATCCTCACCGGCTACGCGGTCGCAGAGCTGCGCGCGAGCACGTCGATCTCGCCCGGCATGCTGCAGATGAACCCGAATGCGAACCGGCTGCAGATGGCGAACGACATGGACCGGCTGCTCGCCACGTCGGTGAGCATGGGCCGCGAGGCGCGCGCGTTCACCGGCTGGGACCACTTGATCCAGCACATGGACTTCGCGTTCACCGGCGTCGTGCCCGGCACGGTCACGGACAGCGTGGGGACCGGTCCCACGGCGGGGCTGTTCCTCGTCTGCTACCTCGGCTCGGGCGTCAAGGTCGAGCGGCAGGACGGCACCGACACGGTGATCGTGACGCCGTACACCTCGTCGCCGTACCAGATCCTCCCGGTCGGCCTCTCGGTCACGGTGGCGCCATGACGCCGCGGCCTTGGAGCGCATG
>DATLUU010000473.1:0-8538 GCA_035577885.1 Verrucomicrobiia bacterium | reverse complement strand
GTCTCGCTTCGGCAACTCCAGGGCCTTTCGCTCCCCATCCGCGAAGCCTCCGCGGAGGCGCACCTCGATGGCTCGCAGCTGTCGTTCGTGCTCGCGGCCTCCGCCGACTCCCGCTCGAGCGCGCGCGTCCACGGACTCGCGGTGCTCGATTCGGTGGAAACAACCGTGACGCTGGACTCGCTCGCGGTGCGCTCGGATACCGCCACCTGGCTACTGACGAAGCCGGGCCACCTCACGCTTTCCTCCACGCGTTTCCGCGCCGACGAGATCGACATCCGCTCGCGCGGCGGCCGGCTCACCATCCGCGGTGGCATCGACCGGCGCGGCGACCAGGACCTGGATGTGGTGCTGCAACGGGTCACGCTCCCCGCCCTCGCCACGTGGGTCGGCCGCCGCGACCTCACCGGCCACGTCGACGGCCACTTCGGGCTCCGCGGCGCCGCGGCGGTCCCGAACGGCGACGGCGTGGCGACGCTGTCGCTCTACACCGCGGGGCAGCCGGCGGGCACCGTGACGGTGCGCTGCGGGTTGTCGGGCCGGCGGGCAGGGTTCGAGGGCGCGTTCGTGACGCCACGGGCGGACTCGCTGTCGTGCTCGGCGGTGCTTCCGTTCACCGCGTCCCTGGCCATCCCCGCGCCGGGTGCAGCGGCGGAGCCGGCATTCGAGGGACCGGTGCACGTGCGCGTACGCGCGCAGCACTTCCCGCTCGCGTCGCTGGCGCCGTTCCTGGACCCGCTGGCGGTGGGCACGCCCTCCGGCACGCTCGACGTGAACGCGAATCTGGACGGCAACGAGCGCGCGCTCGCGGGCGGCGGCAGCCTCACGATCGCGGGCGGCGCGTTCCCGCTGCCCGCGCTCGGCGTCAACTATCGCGACCTCTCGGCGCACATGGAGTTCGACGGCGACCGGCTCGTGTTCCGCGACCTGAGCGCCACCTCGGGCAAGGGCACGCTCGAGGCGACCGGCGAGGTGCGTTTCGCGAGCGTGAGCCGCGTGGAGCCGAAAGTGCACGTGAAGGCGCGCAAGTTCGTGTTCGCGAACTCCACCGACTTGAAGACGACGGCGTCGTGCGACGTGGACGTGAGTGGCACGTTCGCTGCCCCGGTGGTCAAGGGCAGCGTCACCGTGCTCAGCTCGTCGCTGTACTTCACGCAGCCGGACCTCCAGGCAGAAGCCGGGTCCGAGGTGAAGCTGACGCCCGCCGACGTGCGCATGATGGAGGAGACGTTCGGCTACGTGGCGCCGCGCGCGCCGGCGCTGCCGCTCCAGCTCTACGACGCCTCCGACCTCGAGCTGGCGATCAAGATGGAGCGCGACAACTGGGTGCGCCAGCGCGTGCCGCCCAAGATGGCCGTGGCCCTCACCGGTGACTTCAAGCTCCGCAAGCGGCCGCACGCGGATCCCGAGCTGTTCGGCAAGATCGAGCCCATCCCCAACCGCGGCTACGTGCAGCAGTTCGCGCGCAGCTTCGACATCACCGGCGGCGACGTGCTGCTGAACGGCAGGATGAACGACCATGCCGTCAACATCCACGCCCAGTTCAAGCCGGAATCGGGCGTCGAGAGCCAGAACAGCTCCGACGTGGTGGTGAAGCTGGACGTGGAGGGCACGCCCGACCACTTGAAGCTCACGCTGTCCTCGGAGCCGCCCATGTCCGAGGCGGAGATCGTCAACTTCATCGCCACGGGGCGCTCGACGGTCGCGTCACCTTCGGCAACGACCGGGAGCTCGGAGGCCTCCCTGCTGAAGGACATCGGCATGTCGCAGCTCACGGGCCTCGCCGAGTCCGCGGCGCAGGAGGCCGTGGGCCTCGACGTGCTCGAGGTGCGCTACGACCCGCTGCGCGGCGCCACGCTCGTCGCCGGGCGCTACGTGGACCCGCAGCTCTACGTCGGCTTCCGGAGCCCGCTCGACTACAACCAGAACACGTCCCCGAACACCTCCAACTCCACGCTCAACTCCACCGCGTTCGAAGTCGAGTACGCCATCTCGCGCTGGCTGGTGTTCAACTGCCAGGGCGAGACGGCGAAGCTGCGCTCGTTCTTCAGGGCCCGCTATGCGTACTGAGCGCGCGGTACTGCTGGCCCTGCTGCTCGCGGCGCCCGCGGTGCGCGCCCAGATCCCGGTCGACCCCTTGACCGAGGTGCGGGCGATACGCTTCTCCGGCGAGCACGCATTGAGCGAGCGGAAGCTGCGCGCGCTGCTGCAGACGAAGGACCGCGGCCCCGCCTACGGGCTCCGCGTCGCGCTCGGGAAGATCCCCGGCGTGCCCTCGCCCGCCCACCACCCGTTCTCGCCGCTCGTGCTGCAGCAGGACGTGGTGCGCCTGCGCCAGGCCTATGCGGCGGCGGGCTACTTCCTCGCCCACGTTCGCTACGATGTGCACCGCGACGAGGCGCGGAACCTGCTCGACATCACGTTCGTGTGCGAGGAAGGGCGCCCGCTCCTGCTCGCGGACGTGAGCGTGACCGGCGCCGACTCGACCACGGCGCTGGAAGTGCCCGTGCACGATCGCAAGTCGTGGAACCGGCTCGTGCGCAACCTCCTCCGCCAGCGCGGCAAGCCGCTCGCGATCGAGGTCGCCACCGACGGCCGCGACCGGCTGCAGGGCTGGTGGCGCGATCGCGGTCACCCGCTGGCGCTCGCCGCCATTCACTCGCACGCCGACACCGCGCGCTCGGTCGCGAGCCTCGCCTACCGCGTGGTGCCGGGGCCGTTCGCGCGCTTTGGCGACGTCGACGTGGAGGGCACGCGCTCGCTCCCCGCCGGGACGGTGCGCAGACTCACACCCATCGATTCCGGGGACGCCTACTCGGCGGCGGCGCTCGAGCGCACGCGGCTCTCTCTAAGGCAGCTCTCGATCATCCGCGTCGTGAACGTCGACGTGCCCGCGCTCGCCGCGGCCGACACCTCGGACACCACGCACGGTGCGGGCGGCTTCGGCTCCACCCCGCTCCCGGTGCGCGTGCAGATCACCGAGGGCGAAAGCCGCGTCATCGGCGGCGATCTCGGCTACGTCACCGACGGCGGCATCGCCGCCGAGGCCAACTGGGAGCACCGGAACTTCTCCGGGGGTGGGCGATCGTTGAACCTGACCTCCACCGCCCAGACCGGCTGGCTGGCGCTCGCGGACAATCCCGACGAGCGCTACCGGCTGGGCCTGGCGCTTCGCCAGCCCGGCTTTCTCAAGCCGCAGCTCGCGGGGGTCCTGGCGCCGTTCGTCGAGTACCGCGACGACACGCAGGATCGCTCGACCCAATACGGCGTGAACCTGTCCCTGGTGCGGCAGGTGTCGCAGTTCCAATCGGCGTCGCTCAGCTACCAGATCGCCGACCGCGAGATCCACGAATACCGCGCCGGCGACCTCGCCTCGGGCGAGATCGACCTGCTCACGTTCCTCACCCAGGTCGCCCAGGGCGCGCTGGATTCGCTGGGATCGTCGGTCAAGAGCAGCACGTTCACGCTCTCCGGCATCACCGGCAAGCTCGACCATGCCGCGAACCCACGGCTCGGCATCATCCTCCGGCCGGCCGTGCAGGTGACCGCGCCGAACCGCTGGTCGAGCACGTCGTTCTGGCGCGCGGATGTGTCGGCGAACGCGTTCCTTCCGGTGCAGCGCCACGTCACGCTCGCCGCGCGCGGCACGTTTGGCCGGCTGTTCCCGTTCGGAAAGAGCGTCCCCGCTCCCGGCGAGGATCCCACGAACAAGTTCCTGCAGCTGCGCGACGTGATGTTCACCGCCGGCGGCACCGGCGACGTGCGCGGGTGGGAGAACCGGCTCCTGGGGCCCAAGGTGCCCGACACACGGTTCACGAGCGAACCCGACACGAACGGCGACGGCAAGCCCGAGCTCACACCCCACACCGACAGCTACGTGCCGCTCGGAGGGCTCGAGCGCCTGAGCTTCTCCGTCGAGATGCAGGTGCCGCTGCCGGGCATGGGTCCCAACTTCGGCGGCCACGTGTTCCTGGACGGCGGCCGCGTGCGCACGACCGACAAGCGCTTCGACCTCCAGCAGGGCGCCCACGGGCAGGAGAACATGTTCTACGCGACGGGTGCGGGCGTGGACATCCGCACGCCGGTGGGCCCGATCAAGATGGGGGTCGGCTACAAGTTGAACCCGTCGCTCACCGACCTCGTCGACCCGGCGGTGCTGCTGCGCGGCGCTGCCGAGGGGAAGCCTCTCGACACGCTGCCGCGCGAGCAGTCCCGCCGCTGGCAGTTCTACCTTGCGATCGGGGCGAGCTACTGAGCCGCGTGCTATGGTCCGCCCCGTGCCAGCCCTGATGTCGCGCCGCCCGACCCGAGCGATCGCAGGGTTCGCGCTGGCACTCGCGTGCGCGCTGGCCGCGAGCACGGCGCCTGCCCGCGCGCAGGATGCGCCGGCCCCGGGCGGGAAGCTCGCCGCGGACACGGTCGCGACCGCGGACACCGTCGCCACCGCCGAGCTGCGTGATGTAGGCGACGTGATCGGTGCGTTGTTGCACCGTTCCCCGATGCAGACGGAAGTCGTGAAGGAAGCCCGGCCCGGTCTCTCGCTCACGCTGCTGCCCTCGCTCGGCTACAACCCCAGCTACGGCGCGTTCGTGGGCGTGAGCGTGTCGCTCGGCGGCTGGCTCGGCGAGCGCCAGACCACGCAGCTCTCCTCCGGCTCGCTGGGCGCCAGCTACTCCACGACCGAACAGGTCAGCGTGCAGTTCCGCTCGGACTTCTACCTTCCCGACAACACCTGGGTGCTGAAGGGCGACTGGCGCTACCTGGACACGAGCCAGGACACGTACGGCCTCGGACCCTCCGAGCCGGGCCGCACGGCGTATCCGATGGACTTCGTGCTCTACCGCCTGCACCAGGTGGTCTACAAGCGCGTGCAGGACTCGTTCGTCTACGTCGGGCTCGGCGTCCATTTCGACCGCTACGCGAACATCCACGACCACCGCGCCGAGCAGGGCGAGCTGACGCCGTTCAGCGTCTACAGCGGCGGCACGCCGGCGGCGACGCAGTCCGTCGCGGTCTCGGCCAACATCCTCATGGACACGCGCGACAACGCCATCAATGCCGCCCGCGGCTTCTTCTGGAACGGCAGCATCCGCTCCTACCAGAAGGCGTTCGGGAGCGACCAGGACCGGCAGGCGATGTTCAGCGACTTCCGCGGATTCGTGCGGCTCCCGGGCTCGAGCCGGAATGTGCTCGCGATCTGGAGCACGCTGTGGTTCACGTTCGGCAACGGACCCTATCTCGATCTGCCCGCCATCGGCTGGGACACGTACGGTCGCAGCGGGCGCGGTTACCTGCAGGGGAACCTGCGCGGCACGAACCAGATCTACAACGAGTTCGAGTACCGGCTGCGCCTGTCGCGGAACGACATGTGGGGCGCGGTGGGGTTCGTGAACCTCATGGCGACCACGGCGCCGGGCGACGGCGCGTTCGGCACGCTCGACCCCGGCTACGGCGCGGGCCTGCGCATGAAGTTCAACAAGAAGACGAGCACGAACCTGTCCGTGGACGCCGCGCGCGGGCAGGACGACCAGACGCGCTGGTTCTTCGGCCTGCAGGAAGTGTTCTGAGGCGGGCGTCGCGCTCCGTCCTCGGGACCATTGACGCGCGGGGCACCTCTGCTAGCCTCGCGCACGCCAAGCCCGCCTCGCGGCGGGAGATGTTCACCGTCGACGGATCGCCCGGGGACGACCGGTCGCGCCCCACTCGGACGCGACGACGTTCCCATCCGCCGGCCACTGGAGGACCCATGATCACGAAGCGGGTAGGTGCTCGTGCGGCAGCGGTCGCCGCACTGGTCGCGTTGACGCTGTCCGCGGTGAGCTGCGGGGTGTCGAAGACGAAGTACGCCGATCTGAACAAGAACTACGACGCCGCCATGACGAAGAACAAGGAGCTCCAGGCCAACCTCGACACCGCGAACAAGGACAAGGAGCAGCTGGCGAGCGAGAAGGCGGCGCTCGAGACGACGGCGAAGCAGAACGAGGAGACGGCCCAGCAGCTCGGGACCAAGCTCGCCGAGCAGCAGAAGTCGGTCGAGGACATGAAGGCCACGTACGAGTCCCTGGTCGGGAACCTCAAGGGCGAGCTGGACAGCGGCAAGCTCCAGGTGCAGCAGCTGCGCGACGGCATCAGCGTGAACCTGGCGCAGGACATCCTGTTCAAGTCGGGTTCCGCCGATCTCGACAAGACCGGCCGCGAGCTGCTGCTCAAGGTGAGCGACCAGCTCAAGGCGTCCCCGTTCCAGATCGTGGTCACCGGCCACACCGACAACCAGAAGATCGGCCCCGCGCTCGCGGCCCGCTACCCGACCAACTGGGAGCTGGGCGGCGCCCGCGCGTCGCGGATCGTCCGGCTGTTCCAGGAAGCCGGCATCGGCCCGGAGCGGCTCGCCGCGGTCTCGTTCGCGGACAGCCGGCCGCGCATGCCCAACGACACGCCGGCGGGACGCGAGAAGAACCGGCGCATCGAGATCCGCCTGCGCCCGGTGAGCACCGAGCAGTCGGCGGGCGCGGGCGAGTAGGTTGTGCGGTGAAGATTGTTGGTGACCGAGCGCGGGGCCGCTGCCGGCGGCCCCGCGTGGCGTTTCATGCCGCGAGCTTCAACCGGTGCCGGCGCTCGTTCCGGAGGTGGCGCGTCACCACCTCGCCGCGGCACACGCCCGGGAAGTGCCGGAGCGCAACTTTCTATCGAGTGACCAACGGAGGCCATGCATGAAGCGCACGGGATGGGCCACTCTCGGGATCGTGACGTGCCTGTGCCTGCCGATGGCCGCGGGCGGCTCCGAACACGGGGCGGTGGCGCCTGCGGTTCCGGCGGCCGAGGCGCTGCAGCGCCTCGAGCAGGGGGAAGAACGCTTCGTCACCGGGCACCCGGTGGCGAAGGACGTGGTGCGCGACCGCGCGGCGCTCGTCGGCGGCCAGCACCCGTACGCGATCGTGCTCACGTGCTCGGACTCGCGCGTGGCGCCCGAGGTCGTGTTCGACACGTCGATCGGCGAGCTGTTCGTGGTCCGCGTGGCGGGCAACGTCGTCGACCCCGACGTGCTCGGCAGCATCGAGTACGCGGCGATGCATCTGCACTCGGGCCTGCTGCTGGTGATGGGCCATGACGGATGCGGCGCCGTGCAGGCCACGCTCAGCGGCGACCCGGCGCCCAATGTCGCCCTCCTCGCGCAGCACATCGCGCCGGCCGCAGCGACCGCGAAGAAGCAGGGACTCGATGCCAAGGGCACGCTGGATGCGGCGGTGCGCGAGAACGTGCTCCTGCAGGCCGCGCGGGTGACCCGCGAGAGCGCGCCGCTGGCGGAGCTGGTGAAGAAGAAGCAGCTCGAGATCGTGAGCGGCGTCTACCACCTCGACACCGGTCGGCTCGAGCTGCTCGCGAAGCCAGCCGTGAAGTGAGCGCACCGGCTCCGGCCGCCGAGCTTTCTCGCGCCCCGGTGGACCCTCAGGGCCGGTTCGGCCGCGCGGCCGACGCCTCCCGCAGCATCGGCTCGAGCCGATGCCAGCGCTCGATCAACCCGTCCACGAGCGCGGCGCACGCGCGATAGCCGTCCTTGAGTCCCTGCGGCGGCGCCGTGTCCGCGGACTGCACGCCGATCGCGATGTCCGTGAGCGCGGCGACCGCGCCGGTGAGGCTCGTGCCGCCGCGCGTGCCGAGCGAGGCCAGCGAGTCCTTGAGCGCCGGCGAGAGCGCGTCCGCGGACTCCTTCTGGGCGCGATCGATCGCGTCGTGCGCTGCCCACGCGCGCACGAGCGTGGAATCGATCGCCTGCGAGAGCCGCAGTTGCTCCGCGAGCCCTGCGGCCGGCACCGAGATCCGCGGGTCGAGCCGCACGTCGAGCGGGCGGGACTTCGAAACCCCGCCCACCGTGAGCGTCACCGTGTAGCGGCCGGGCAGGACGAACGGCCCAAGCGGCTGTGTCGGCGTGCCGGCCGCGAGCACGGCGGCGATGGAGTTGCGGAACGAGCGCGCGGCGGGGCGCGGATAGCGCAGGTCCCAGACGAAGCGGTGCATGCCCGCGCCGCTCGCGAGCCGCACCGGCGGTCGCAGCCATGCCTTGTCGAAGTACACGTCCGTCCGCAGCGACTCGGGCGGGTCGTCGCTGCGGAACGTGCGCACGAGCGCTCCGTTCGCGTCCGTGATCGTGAGCGATACGACGCCGGTCGGACGCGAGGCGAGCCAGTAATCGAACACCGCGCCCGTGGGCGGGTTCTGGCCCAGCGGCGTCTCCGGCGGCGGCGGCGTGTCGTGGTTCTCGCTCGTCCGCAAGCGCACGGCCGGCGCCGGCGCGACGAGCGCCACGGGCTCGCGCGTGAGCCCCGCGGCGATCGCGCGCAGCGGGCTCACGTCGTCCAGCACCCAGATGCCGCGGCCCTGTGTGCCCGCGATCAGGTCGTCGTGGTGAGCGAGCAGGTCGCGCACCCAGGTCGTCGGGAACCCGGGCGCCAGCGGCTGCCAGCGCTCGCCGTCGTCGAACGACACGTAGATCGAGCGGTTCGTCCCCGCGTAGAGGAGCCCCTTCTGCTTCCGGTCGCAGCG
>DATLUU010000472.1:0-2858 GCA_035577885.1 Verrucomicrobiia bacterium | reverse complement strand
ACGATCGAGCGGATGGCGCGCTGGCAGGTGGCTGCGGGGCACGACGTCACGGTGATCGTGTCGGCGAGCGGCGGCCGGCGCACGTTCACCGAGATGGTGGACGGCGTGCGCGTCGTGCGCGTGGCGGAGTGGGCGCGCGCGCTGTCGTCTCCGATCTGCCCCGGGTTCCCGGCCGCGATCGCGCGCACGCACGCCGACCTCTGGCACCTGCACTCGCCGAACCCACTGGGCGAGGCGAGCTACGCCTGGGTGCGGCCCAGGGGCGCGCTCGTGATCACGTTCCACTGCGAGCTCACGCGCCAGCGCGCGGTCCTGCCGGTCTACGCGCCGCTGATGCACCATCTCTTTCGCCGTGCCGACGCGCTCCAGACCACCTCGCCGCAAGCGCTCGCGCGCGAGGATTCGCTGGTGGTGCCGTTCCGCGAGCGCTTCCGCGTCGTGCCCTCGGGGATCGACGCCGAGCCGCTGTTCGCGCTGGATCGGGAACGGCCCGGAGCCCGCGCGCTGCGCGAGCGCTTCGGCGATCCGTTCCTGCTCTTCGTCGGACGGCTTCGATATTACAAAGGCCTCCACGTGCTGCTCGCTGCCATGCCGCGCATCCCCGCCCGCCTGGTGATCGTGGGCGAGGGTCCGGTGGGCGAGGCGCTCCGCGCGCAGGCGTCGCGGCTCGGCCTGGGAGACAAGGTGCACTTCGCCGGGCGGGTCTCCGACGCGGAGCTGCACGACCACCTCGCGGCGGCGGGCATCGGCGTGCTGCCCTCGAACACGCCCACGGAGGCGTTCGGCCTGGCGCTCGCTGAGTACATGGCCGCAGGACTTCCCGTGGTCAGCACCGACCTCGGCACGGGCACGTCGTACGTGAACCTGGACGGCGTCAGCGGGCTGGTCGTGGCCGCTAACGACCCTGGGGCGCTGGCCACCGGGATCGGGCGGCTCCTCTCTGACCCGACTCTGCGTGTGAACATGGGAACGGCCGGACGCGCCCGGGTGCGCGAGAAGTTCACCACCGAGGCCATGATGCGGGGTATGGACCTCGTGTACGCCGAGGCCTTGGACCGGGCCGGGTCTCGCGCTCCCCACCCACTGCCCGGACCCTCGGGGGCTCCCGGAAAACGTGGTCAAGGCCTCCCCTGATCCCTCCGATAACCCGCATGGACCCCGATGGATGGCGAGGGCTATGGTATTGACGCATCCGATGGCGTCCCTATAACCTGCGGCGTCGCTGGAGCCCCACGCAGGATGCGTCAAGGCTCTGTGCCGCACCGGGGAAGGAGTTCTCCGCTGTCAGCCTCTCGAGGGAAAACATGAGGATCCTGGTCACAGGAGGTGCCGGCTTCATTGGGTCCCATCTCGCGGAGGAACTCCTCCAGCGAGGACACGAGGTATGGGCCCTCGATGACTTGTCCACAGGTCGTCTCGAGAACCTGACGTCGTTCGAACTGCACCCACGGTTCCGCTTCCTCGAGGGCAGCGTCATGGATTCGGCGCTGGTCCACGGCCTCGTCGCCCAGTGCGACCGCGTGTTCCATCTCGCCGCAGCCGTGGGCGTCAAGTACGTGCTCGAGAACCCCCTGCGCTCGCTGCTCACGAACATCCGCGGTACCGAGGTCGTGCTCGAGGCCGCGAGCAAGCACCGCCGCAAGGTGATCCTCACCTCCAGCAGCGAGGTCTACGGCAAGGGCGTGTCGGTGCCGTTCTCGGAGGACGACGACCGCCTGATCGGCCCCACGCACAAGCTGCGCTGGTCCTACGCCTGCGGCAAGGCGGTGGACGAGTGCCTCGCCCATGCCTACTACCAGCAGTATCAATTGCCGGTGGTGATCGTGCGCTGTTTCAACACCTGCGGGCCGCGCCAGTCCAGCGCCTACGGCATGGTGATCCCGAACATGGTTCAGCGCGCGCTCCAGGGCGACCCGATCCTGGTATTCGGGGACGGCCAGCAGACGCGCTGCTTCTCCGCCGTCAGCGACGTGGTCCGCGCCATGCTCCTGCTCGCCGACAGCCGGCAGGCCGAAGGCCACGTGTTCAATGCCGGCACGGACGAAGAGGTCACCGTCCAGGAGCTGGCGAAGCGCATCAAGCGCCTGTGCCACAGTGAATCGTCGATCGAGCTGGTGCCTTACGAAGAGGTCTACGGCCAGTCGTTCGAGGACATGCGCCGCCGCGTGCCCGATCTCAAGAAGATCCGGCGCTTCGTCGGCTACCGTGCCGAGGTCTCGCTCGACCGGCTGCTCGAGACCACGATCCGCGATCACTGCGAGCGCATGGGCATGCCGTGCCCCATCGAGGTCTCGGCCGCGTAGTCAGGACGCCGTACGACCATGTCGTTCGTGCCGATCGCCGCGCTGGTCATCGCCGCGCCGCTGGCGTGGCTGCTGATGCCGCTCGGCATCCGCGTGGCGTGGGCGACCGGCTGGCTCGATCACCCGCAGGCGCGCAAGCTCCACAAGCACGCGACCGCGGTGCTCGGCGGCGCGGTCGTGTTCGTCTCCGCGGTGATCGCATGGGCGATCACGCTGCGCTTCACGCCGCACTCGCCCGGCGACTGGGAAGCGTGGTACCTGCTCGCCGGCGCCGCCGTCATGCTCGGCCTCGGGCTCTGGGACGACCGGCTCGGCATGCGCCCGAGCGTCAAGATGCTCGGCCAGGCCGCGGCCGCGACCATGCTCATCTCCGCCGGGCTCATGCCGCACATCGGGCTCCCCGTGGGGCTGGAGGCGGCGATCACGCTCGTGGCGCTGGTGGCGCTCATGAACGCGGTCAACTTCCTCGACAACATGAACGGCATGGTGGGCGGCATCGCCCCGATCGCGTTCCTCGGCTTCGCCTGGATGTCGATCGAGCGCGGCGCGAACGGC
>DATLUU010000471.1:0-3688 GCA_035577885.1 Verrucomicrobiia bacterium | reverse complement strand
TGCACCACGGCGACGGCCTGGCCGGCGGCGACCTCGGCTATCGCATACTGCGCAGTGTGCTGCGCTCGCGCGCCGGCATCGCGCTCTACGGACTGCTACATCCGGACATCGGCATCCCGATCGCGCACGTGGTCTCGCGCTGGTCGCGGCACTCGCGCGGCGATGAACCGTTGAAGCCCGACAAGCTCTGGCACGAGATCGCCGAGCCGCGCTTCGCCGAAGGCTACGACGGCGTGATCATCGGCCACTTCCACCACGCGTACGAGCGACGCGAGCCGGGGCGCGAATTCTTCGTGCTCGGCGACTGGATCGATCGCTTCACCTATCTCGAGCTGAGCGATGGGCGGCTGGAGATGAAGACCTGGCCCGCGCCCGCTTAGACGCCGTTTCGCTCAGAACTGCGCGGTGAGCGAGAAGCGGTGCGTGTCGTCCAGCTCGAGCTTGGACGGCACGAACGCGTAGTCGATGCGCAGCCCACGCGTGGTCCAGCCCACGCCGGTGCTCCACGAGGCGACGTCGTCGCCGGCGCGATAGCCGAAGCGCACCGCGGCGCCGACCGCGGAGTCCAGTTCGCCGCCCAGCGCCAGGATCGGCGAGCGACCGTTCGTGGTGCGGCCTTCGAGCGCGACGCGCGCGGTCAGGTTCTGGAACGTGGCGTGGCCGATCGAGACACCGGCCTGGAGCGCCGTCGGCAGCTTGACCGGCGCACCGTCCTCGCCATTGAACACGTAGTGCGCGTTCCGGCCGACGTTGTGGAAGCTCAGGCTGACCCGGCCCTCGGGCAGCAGTGCCAGGTCGCGGATGTCGTACGTGGCGCCGCCGTTCACCGCCCACGTCGTGGCGCCCAGGTCGGCGATGCGCTCGCGCACCACCTGCGTGGAAAGCCCCCAGCTCACGCCGCTCTCGAGGTGGCGGCCGTAGCCGACCAGGAACTCGAGGTCGTGCGAGCCGAAGGTGCCGATCTGGTTGCCGAGATCGTCACGCTCGGGAATGGGCTCCGAATAGAGTGCGCGAACGGAGCCCACGATGCCGCCGCCGAAGTAGCGTCCGGCGAGTGCCGCCTGGTCGTTCCTCAGGTGGTCGTAGGTCTCGGTGTGCGTGGCGGTGAACTGCGAGCCTTCGAACTGACCCAGGCCGGCCGGGTTCCAGAACGCGGCCTCGGCGCCCCGCGCCAGCGAGGCGTAGGCCCCGCCCATGGCCGCGGCGCGTGCGCCGCCCGGGACCTCGAGGAAAGCGAAGCCCGGCGGGTCCGCGGCGGCTGGCGTGGCGAGCAGCGCGCTGAGTGCCAAGCTGAGTGCCACGAGGAGCCACGGTGCGCGCGGCTGGCGAGACGGCATGCTGGAAGTTCTCCGGGTGGTTCAAACACCCGGGCGACGGTGACCGTTCAGCGGGTCACCGTCGCCCGAGCGACGCGGCAGTATAGGGCATCGGCCAGACCGGCCTATCCGCGGCTCTTCCCACCCCCGGAGCTCGGCCGCGCGGCGCCGCCCCTGAACTCGCTCCCTCCCCGCGCAGGGGCCTGCTGCGGTGGCGCCTGCGAGGGCGGCGGTGCCTGTCTATACACCGGCTCACCCCGCGGTGCTTCCTGTCTCTGCGGTGCTTCCTGCCTCGGAGGCGCGCTCCCGGGGGAATCGCCGCCCCGCCACGCCGGCCGCTCGCGCTCGCCCTGGGCAGGGGTGCTGCCCGGGGAGTCGCCACTGGGCCGCCACAGGGGCCGGCTGCGCTCGCCGGGCTGGCCGCCAGAGGTCACGGGCTCGTTCCCGCCGCGCGGGTTCCAGCCCCGCCACGTACGGCTGGGCGTCCCCTGCCCGTCGACGCGCGGCACCACGCCGCCATTGGGATCGGGCCGGAACCGCGTGCCCCCGAGCGTCGCTCCGGGGCTCCGCCACACGGGCTTGCCGTCGCCACGATCGCGCTGGAGCCACGTCACCGGGCGCACTCCGGGAACCCCGCCCTGGCGGCGGACGTCCGGCGGCACGAAGCCGGGCGGCGTGCCCTGCCCCCTCCACTGCGTGCCCGGGGCCGGCGGCGGGACGTAGCCGGGAGGAGCCGTGGCCGGCTTGTAGCGCGTGAGCTGGCCGCCCCACAGGTTCGCCCAGCGTGCGCGGCCGTCCCACGACGAGAAGCGCCAGCTGGTCGTGGCCCAGGTGCGGTACATGGGCGGGCAGTCGGTGCGCACGACGTAATAGTAGTAGGGAACGTACGCGGTCCAGATCCTCGGCCCCCACGCCCAGCCCCAGTTCACGCGGAAGTCCACGACGCTGCAGTGCGTGTAATAGGGGTCGAAGCCCGACCACCACGACCAGGCTCCCGGCCGGTGGCAGTCGTTGCACACGTAGCGCGGGTAGCTCACCTGCTCGTGCACGTAGTAGGTCGTGTACGCGGTGCCGAACGCTTCGAGGTCATCGGGCGTGTTCAGGACGCGGCGGCGGATGCGCTCCATCACCACGTACGGGTCGCCCACGGCGCGACCGTTCTCGTCGAAGCCTTCCTCATCCTGCTTCTTCGCGTCCGGATCGTCGGCGTAGCCCACGCTCGCGGCCTGCGGATCGAACGGCCTCAGGTACCACGGCAGGTCCTTGAACGGCTCCATCGAGGAGATGGCGACCAGGAAGCCCTGGCCGGTCTCGTTCTCGACCACGAGCTCGTCCTGGGTGACGTCCTCGGGCAGCTTGAACGTGTCCTTGCCCTGGATGTAGCCCGTGCCGCGCTTGAGCGGGTAGAGCAGGTTGACGTTGCCCTGGGTGTCGAGCTCGTAGACGAGCAGGTAGGCATCGGCGGAGGTGCGGACCTTCAGGTGCATCGCATCGCCGGGCTGGTAGACGGCGTCGTCGCCGCGGTCGGTCCAGATCTCCACGTCCAGCTTGGCGAACGCGGGGGCGGCCGCGACGGCGAGCAACAGCGACGCGAACGCGAGTGCGCGGGCGGTGGTGCTCGAGGTGGGGTTCATGTCGCGCTCCTTCTTGCTTTCAACTCTATCGCAACCACACGATCCGGCGTGGCGAATTCGTCGCCGTGTGCACCGGTCGCGCATGCAATTCCCCGTTGGAGGCCGCGACCTGGTAGGCCCAGTCGAGGCTCACCGTGCTGTTCGAGATGCTGGTGACCCGGAACTTCGCGTAGTGGTCGTCCCAGGTCCACACGATGTAGTTGTGGTCCTTGATCAGCTCCACGGTCCCGGTGGGCGACCAGCCGGCCTGGGGCGCGTAGTCGACGGCATCCAGGCTCGAGGCGTAGCCCGCGTCCTGGATCTCGGTGGGTTGCTGCCCCTGAACCCAGGTCGCGAACATCTGGGCGATGTTGCCGTTGTTGCCGTAGAACACGTCGGAGTTGGGGTCGTTCAGGCTCACCTTCGCGAACGCCGAGAAGTCCCAGCCGGTATGGGTCGTGTCGCTGACCCAGCGGGCGGGAGTCGTCGGGTCGCTGAAGAAGTTCGTGAGCGCCGTGCTGCCCGCCGGCCGCGGCGTGTCGTAGATGTCCTCGTAGGAGAGCGGGCTCTCGTTCCCGTCGTTGTCCACGGCCGAGACCGCGAAGTAGCGCGTGGTCCCGTTCGTGAGCCCGCCGACCACCATCTGCGTCGCCTGCGTGGCCCCGATCCGGTCGTAGGGACAGTTCGAGCCACTCGCGCAGCCCGCCTCGTAGACACGATAGCCCGCCAGGTCGCCCTCGGTGTTCGCGAGCCATGAGA
>DATLUU010000470.1:0-5949 GCA_035577885.1 Verrucomicrobiia bacterium | reverse complement strand
GAACAGGTTCGGCGTCGGCAGGCCCATCTCCGTGAGGATCGAGCCGTCGGTGCCGCCGCGGATGCTGGTCTCGATGGGCGTCATGCCGGATTCGCGGATCGCCTCGCGCGCCAGCTCCAGGATCTGCGGGTGCCTGGCGATCTCGTCGCGCATGTTCCGGTAGGACTCCTTCACCTCGAACATCGCACTCGAGCCCGGCCAGTCCTTCACCGTGTCGATCGCCAGCTTCTTCAGGAACTCCTCCTTCACCGCGAGCTCCGACGTCTCGAAGTCGCGGATGATGAAGTGGACCTTGGTGCGGTCGACGCTGGCGGTGATGTCGTTCGGGTGGACGAAGCCCTCCTTGTCCTTCGTCTTCTCGGGCGACAGCGTGTCCTTGGGCAGGCGGTTGATGAAATCCGCCGCCACTTTCACCGCGTTCACCATGACGCCGGTCGCGAACCCGGGGTGCGTGTTGCGGCCCTGGAACGTGACCGTCATCGAGTCGGCGCTGAACGTCTCCGCCTCGAGCGTGCCGAGCCCCGCGCCGTCCAGCGTGTAGGCGTAGCGCGCGCCGAAGCGCGCGATGTCGAACTGGCGCACGCCGCGGCCGATCTCCTCGTCGGGCGTGAACGCGATGCGCAGCGTGCCGTGCGGCACGCCCGGGTTCCGTACCAGGTGCTCGACCGCCGCCATCACCACCGCCACGCCCGCCTTGTCGTCGGCGCCCAGGAGCGTGTCGCCCGAGGCGGTGACGATGTCCTCGCCGCGCTTGCCCGCGAGGTCCGCGTCCTCCTTGGGAGACAGCACCGCGCTCGGGTGGTCCGGCAGCACGATGTCGCGGCCGTCGTAGTTGCGGTGCACGATCGGTTTCACATTGGCGCCGGACAGCTCGGGCGACGTGTCCACGTGCGCGAGGAAGCCGATCACCGGCACGTTCTTCTTCGAAGTGTTCGCCGGGAGCGTGGCCATGACGATGCCGAACTCGTCGCGCTTCGCGTCCTTCAAGCCCAGCGCGCTCAACTCCTCGACGAGCAGGTCCAGGAGCACGAGCTGCTTCGCGGTGCTGGGGGTGCTTTCCGAGGTCGGATCGGAAGCGGTGTCGAGCTTGACGTAGCGCAGGAAGCGCTCGATCACGGAGGTCTGCTGGGTCGTGGTCGGCATGGGGGCTCCGGGGGGAGGCGCTCGCCCAAGCCGCGGGCGAACGCGGTCGAAGTGGCTCCGTTCCTCGCTGGACTGTAGCGCCCGGGGGCTGCCCGCCGCTATGCTCGTTCGCGCTCCACCTGAGACCGCCAAGTCACCGGAGGCCAACCGATGTCGACCGTCGCCGGACCCACGCTTCGCGCGGGTACCCCGCCCACCGCCCCAGCAGCCTCGGAGGGCACGTTCCTCGGGCATCCGAAGGGCCTGTTCGTCCTCTTCCTGACCGAGATGTGGGAGCGTTTTTCGTACTACGGGATGCGCTCCCTGCTCACGCTGTACATGGTGAACTACCTGTTCATCCAGCCCGACGTGGGCCGGCGCGTGCTCGGCTTCGACGCCGTGCAGCACGCGTTCATGTCGCTCCTGCACCAGCCGTTCTCCGCCCAGCCGATGGGCTCGTGGGTGTACGGGCTCTACACCGGGTTCGTGTACTTCACGCCGTTCTTCGGCGGCCTGCTCGCGGATCGCATCCTCGGCCAGCGCCGCACGGTCGTGGTCGGCGCGATCCTGATGTCGATCGGGCACTTCATGATGGCGAGCGAGCGCATGTTCTTCCCCGCGCTCATCACGCTCATCCTCGGCAATGGCTGCTTCAAGCCGAACATCAGCACGCAGGTCGGCCTGCTCTACCCGCCCGGCGACAAGCGCCGCGACAGCGCGTTCTCGATCTTCTACGTCGGCATCAACGTCGGTGCGTTCCTGGCGCCGCTCATCTGCGGCACGCTCGGACAGAAGGTCGGCTGGCACTACGGCTTCGGCGCCGCCGGCGTCGGCATGGTGCTCGGGCTCATCTTCTACCTCATGAACCAGAAGCACCTCGCGCCCGACGTGCTCACGCAGCGCAAGGCCGCCGCCGTGCAGACGAAGCAGCCCATGACCGGCGAGGAGTGGATGCGCGTGCTCGCCATCTGCGTCGCGTGCTTCATCGTCGCCTCGTTCTGGGCCGTGTACGAGCAGCAGGGCAACACGCTCCAGCTCTGGGCCGACCACAACACGCGGTGGACGTTCTTCGGCATCGGCATCCCGTCCACGTGGTACCAGGCGTTCAACCCGTTCATGATCTGGTTCTTCACACCCGTGCTCACCGGCCTGTGGTCGTGGCAGCGCGCGCGCAACCAGGAGCCGACGAGCTTGACCAAGATGGCGATCGGCTGCGTGCTGCTGGGCCTCGGCTTCGTGGTGATGATCTCCGCCGCCCAGGGCCTCACGAACCCCGACATGCAGCGCAGCATCCTCTGGCTCGTGGGCAGCACGGTGATCTACACGTTCGGCGAGCTCTACCTGTCGCCGATCGGGCTGTCGTTCGTGACCAAGGTGGCGCCCGTGCGCATGGTGTCGATGATGATGGGCGTGTGGTTCCTCGCCAACTTCATCGGCAACTACATGACCGGCTACCTGGGGACGTTCTACGAGAAGATGCCGAAGACGCAGTTCTTCGGGCTCATGACCACGATCGGCGTCGTGGCCGGCATCGTGCTGTTCATCATCGGCCGCCCGCTGGACAAGATCGTGAGCAAGCACGACAAGCAGGAGGCGCATTCGTAGCCGCGAGCCTCGCCGGTGTCTCTCGGCGCATGGGCGACAGCCCGCGTGAGTCCAGCGCACCGGCGCCCCTCACACGTCCGTGATCTCGCTTCTCGGCGTGTGCGCGCGCACGATCAGCGCGATCGGCAGCCCCACGCAGCCGACGTGGATCAGCAGGCTCACGAGCACCTGCTGCGGCGTCTGCGGGACGCGGCGGTGGATCGCGGAGAGCGGCATCACGATCTGGTACATCACCAGGTACACCAGCACCGCGAACGCCGTTCCGCTCCCCCATGCCTGGCGTACCAGCACCTTGAGCCGGCGGCTCGCGAACCAGTAGATCGCCGCCCAACTCGTGGCGATGAAGAAGTGCGTCGCGAAGCCGGCCGCGGCGCTGGTCCAGCCGAGCCCGAAGCTCGATCGACCGAACCAGCCCACGGCGATGCCCTGGAGCATGCGCATCGGCGTGCGCCCCGCGAGCCACGCCTGGATGCTCGCGGCGGTGATGTCCATGGCGCCAGCGACGGCGCCGGCGTTGAGGATCGCGGGGGCGGCCCGGACCTTCTCAGGTTCCACGACCGCCGAAGAGCTTCTCCCGGCCGGTCAGCCACAACACCAGCACGAGCCCGGCGAACGGGATCAGCGCCAGCGCGTTCGCGCCCCCGCCGGCGTAGAACGGGTTCTTCGCCTCGGCCCAGCTGGCGATCGAGTTGTCGAAGTTCGTGAGCACGCCGGCAAGGAACGCGATCAGGATGCCCGCGATGGCGCCGCCTGCGATGTAGCCCGACGCCATGAGCACGCCCGGGCTCTTGTCGCCCTCCGCGGCGAGCTGCTCGGGCGTGAGGTGCTTGTGCGCGAGCTTCCTCGCGCGCGCGCGATCCACGAGCCAGCGCACCATGCCGCCGACGAAGATCGGCGACGACGAGGAGAGCGGCAGGTACACGCCCACCGCGAAGGCGAGCGACGGGATCCCGGCCAGCTCGAGCACGACCGAGATCATGACGCCGAACAGCACCAGCCCCCACGGCAGCTTGCGGTCGAGGATGCCGCGGATGATGTAGCTCATGAGCGTGGCCTTCGGGGCGTCGAACTTCTTCACCTCGGTGCCGTCGGGCCGCTTCGTGTGCGTGCCGTTGATGCCCGGGTCCACGAGCCACTTCGCGTCGCCGTTCGCGTCGACCAGGTACTTGCCCGCGGGTGCGCCCTCGTTGTCGATCTTGTGATAGGTGCGGTACGTGTTCGCGTCGCTCGCGGCCTGCTCGCCCTTCACGCGCTCGGTCTTCGCGTTCGCGAGCTGCGAGGCGTCCACATGGAAGCCGGCGGGTGCGACCTCGGTCACGGGCACGTAAACGGTTGCGGTCTCGTTCAACTTCATCAGGATCGGCCCCAGCAGCACGGCCGAGAGCATCGAGCCGATGATGATCGACACCTGCTGGTGGCGCGGCGTGGCGCCGACGAGGTAGCCGGTCTTGAGATCTTGCGACGTGGTGCCGCCGTTCGACGCGGCGATGCACACGATGCCGCCCACCGAGAGCGCGGTCACGTACCAGCTCGCCCCCACCCAGCCCACGAGCAGGAAGATCAGGCACGTCAAGAGCAGCGTCGCCACGGTCATGCCCGAGATCGGGTTCGACGACGAGCCGATCTCGCCCGTCAACCGGCTCGAAACGGTCACGAACAGGAAGCCGAAGATGACGATGAGCAGCGCACCGAGCAGGTTCATGTGCAGCGACGGCGAGAGCAGGATGGCGAGGATCAGCAACCCGACGCCGCCGAACACGAACCGCGAGTCGAGGTCGCGATCGGTGCGCAGCGCGTTCGCGCCGCTGTTCTTCGAACCGCCGCGCACGTCGCGCAGGCCCTCCTTGAGGCCGTGCACGATCACCGGCAGCGAGCGGAACAGGCTGATGATGCCCGCCGCGGCCACGGCGCCGGCGCCGATGTAGAGCACGTACGCGCCGCGCACGTCGCCGGGGCTCATGGCGGAGATCAGCTTCGTGCCCGGCGCGAGCGGCCCGGCGAGCCCCGCGCCGAAGTACTTGATCATGGGGATGAGCACCAGGTACGCGAGCACGCCACCGCCGGCCATGAGACCGGCGATCGCGGGGCCGATGATGTAGCCCACGCCCAGCAGCTCGGGCGAGATCTCCACCGCCACCGAGCCGGCATCGAACGGCGCCTTGAAGACCTTCTCGGGCGTGTCCTTCCACAGCCGGAACGCCGACATCGCCGACTTGTACGCGAGCCCGATGCCGAAGCCCGCGAAGATGGTCTTCGCCGACACGCCCTGCGCGCCCATGGCGGCGGCCTCGGCCTTGGCCTCGGGCGAGGAAGCGGCCTGCGATTCCTCAGATGCGCCCGCCTTCAGCACCTCGGCGCACGCCGTGCCTTCCGGATACTTGAGCTTCCCGTGCTGCGCCACGATCAGCGCCCGGCGGAGCGGGATCATCATCAGGATGCCGAGCGTGGCGCCGAGCACCGACACCAGCGCGACGCGGACCAGCTCCAGGTCGAAGCCCAGGATCATGATCGCGGGCATGGTCACGCCGACGCCGAACGCGATCGATTCGCCGGCGGAGCCCGCGGTCTGCGAGATGTTGTTCTCGAGGATCGTGGCGTCGCGGGCGCCGAACATGCGCAGGAGCTTGAACATCGTCATCGAGATCACGGCGACCGGGATGGACGCGCTCACCGTGAGGCCGACCTTGAGCACCAGGTAGAGCGACGACGCGCCGAAGATGGCGCCGAGGATCGTGCCCATGATCACGGCGCGCCACGAGAACTCGCGCAGCTCGGTGGCGGCCGCGATGTAGGGTACGAACGGCTTGGGGCCCGGCGCGGGGCGCGCGGCAGGTGCTTCTTCCAGCATCGTGCTCATGCGGCCTCCGGGTGCGATCGGACGTGAGGCAAGTCGGAGGACTCTAGACCGGTCCCGATGCGCTTCGCCAGCGAAACCGGCCGTGCGCCCGGGCTCGCTCAGCGCGTCACGACGAACGCCGTCCTCGCGTTTCCGCCCGGCGCTCGCAGGATGCAGAAGTAGACGCCCGGCTGGACACCGGCGAGGTCCAGGCCCTTCAGGTACTCGCCGGCCTCGAACCAACCGTCCACGCACGTGCGCACCATGCGCCCGGCGACGTCGTACATGCCGAGTTGCACAGCGCCGGCCTCGGTCATGCGGAATCGGAACATGACCGAGCCGCGGGCGGGATTCGGCACCGGTGCGGCGAGCTCGATCGCCGCCGG